>JABJAL010000035.1 GCA_018669005.1 Nitrospinaceae bacterium | reverse complement strand
GTTGATGACCCGTCCGGCTACGGGAGAATTGTTCGCCAAGGTGGCGACGGGCGGGTGCTTGGAATTGTCGAGGATGCCGATGCGACACAAGAGCAGCGAGCTATTCGGGAAATTAACTCGGGGTCTTATATTTTTGACCTTGAATTTCTTTCCATCGCCATTCCTAGGATTCAGGCAGAAAATAACCAGGGTGAGTATTATCTGACCGATGTCGCTGCTATGGCCGAGGGTGAAAGCCGCTTAGTAGAGGCATTTCCCGCCCCAGAGCCCGAGGAGGCCTCGGGAGTCAACGATGTCGCCGATTTGTCCCGGGCAGAGGCCTATTTTGCCGCCCGACAGCATAAAGGGCGCTAGGCCGCACAAATTTGTCTAATTTGCTATAATCTGGCCAAGTTTATTCGCCCCCTTTGTCCGCCCCTGTAGCCGGAGGCAGTTGCTTACCCTCCCAAGGTGTCACCTGTGAGAGCTCTTGTATTAGCGGCTGGTCGTGGCACCGGCCTATACCCGTTTACCGATACCCACCCGAAGGCCATGTTGCCCGTGGCTGGCGAGAAGCTTCTGGACAGTGCGCTCGGGAAGCTGCGTGCCGCCGGGGTGACTGATGTCGTCATGGTTGTGGGGCATTGCGCCGACAAGATTATCAACCATTTTTCCCATGGTGCGGCCCACGGGATCACAATTCAGTATGTCCGCCAACAAGATCCTTCCGACATCCGGGACGCAGTACGCAAGGCGAGAGATCATTTTCAGCCCGGCGAAGGATTTTTGCTTGTCTATGCCGATGTTCTAACCTCGGGCAATATCTATCGCCATGTCATGCAGACGTTTGGCTCCTTTAACCAGCCGGTGGCCGCCATATGCCATACCCCTCAGGCCCAGAATTTTGGCACCGTCTACCTCGATGCTGACATGTCCATCAATAAGCTCGTGGAAAAACCCAGTCAAAAAGAAATGGGCAATTATGTTCTCGCTGGCGTGTTCGTGATGCCCTACAGCTTATTCGATCTTTTGGAAAAACATCAGATGGATGAGTCATTCAACGAAATCATCGCATCGACCGGGATGCGCTCGGCCATATGGGAGGAGCCCTGGCTCGATGCGCAACGCCCCTGGGACCTTCTTCATGGAAACCAGATGGTGATGCGTACATGGGACGAGGCGCGGGTGAGCGGATCCGTTCAACTACGGGGAGCGATCCAGTTTCGCGGGCCCGTAAGAATCGAGTCAGACGTCGTAATCGAATCGGGTGCCTCGATATTTGGTCCCTGCTTCATTGGCAAGGGAACTTTTATTGGAAATGATGTTTTGATTCGGCCCAATACCTCGGTCGGGGCGGGTTGCACCATAGGATTTGGCGTTGAGCTCAAGAATTGTATTTTGCTTGATAATGTAAGGGTTGGCCGCCTTTCCTATGTCGGCGACAGCGTTGTCGGCGAGAGTGCCTATATCGGCTCGGGTACGATGACGGTGAACCATAATCTGGATCGCTCGAATATAAAGTTGGCCATGAAAGAGGGTCTGGTGGATTCTGAATCGAACAAGCTGGGCTCATTTATCGGTGACAATGCACAGGTGGGTGCGTCGAACACCCTGGCGGCGGGCGCCGTAATCGCGCCGGGGCAGATCGTCCCCCATCACCATACCTATCCCATGGAGGGCGATTGATATGTGCGGAATCGCCGGTATGGTTTCCTCTACGAACGTAGCGCAAAAGCTCTATCGCTCCATCGCTGCGCTTGAGTATCGGGGATACGATTCGTGCGGAATGGCTGTTCAGGAAAACGGTCATATTGATGTGCGAAAGAATGTGGGCACGGTAGAGAAGGTTAATAAGGGCGAGCACCTGACAGACATGAAGGGGCTGGCTGGAATCGCCCATACGCGCTGGGCGACCCATGGGGGTGTTACGCGGGAGAACGCCCATCCGCACATGGACGCCCAGGGCCGCATTGCGGTCGTGCACAACGGAATAATCTCCAACTACCGCCAGCTTAGAGAACGGCTCCAGAATTCAGGCGTGGTTTTTCTGTCCGACACAGATACCGAGGTTATCGCCCATCTCCTCGGGGAGTATCTTGACAAGAATGAAGATGACATGGAGACCGCCTTCGTCTCCGCGCTCGGTGAATTAGAGGGCACCTTCTCCCTGGCTATCATCTCAACGAAAGCCTCTGGCCAGATTTACTGCGCCAAGCGCGAGAGCCCACTCATCATCGGCTTGGGCGATGATGCGAACTACATTGGTTCGGATTTCAATGCTTTTATCGAGTTCACCCGCCAGGCTGTCATTATGGACGATGGCGAGTTTGCCGTGGTTACGAATCAAGGCTATGTCGTCAAGGATCTCTTGAGCCGGGATACTATCAACAAGGCCGTCACCGAGATTGAATGGGACGTGGAAATGTCCCGCAGAGGCGGGGATCCCCACTACATGCTCAAGGAGATATATGACCAGCCGGCGACGATTCTTTCAACGCTGAACATACCTCGTGAAGAGTTGGTCGAGCTTGCGCAGCTCATTCACGAGTCACGCCAGTGCTTCCTGGGTGGGGTCGGCACCACCTACTACATCGCGGCGATAGGGCAGTATCTGTTTTCTCAAATTGCAGGCCGCTACCTCTCGGCGATTAGCACGGATGAATTCCCCCATGTAGCGCAGGTGGGTCCGGAGGATTCTCTCATCTCCATCAGCCAGTCGGGCGAGACCTACGACACGCTAACGGCGGTTCGGTTCGCTAAGGAGCGAGGGGCGAGGGCCGGGGCCATCGTCAATGTCATGGGCTCAAGCCTGCTGCGGATGGTGGATGTTCCCATCCTCCAGGGGTCGGGACCCGAAATTTGTGTCATCAGCACGAAAGCCGCCATGAGTCAGGCTGCCGTCCTTTTGCTCACCGCTGTCGAGCTTGGCGTGATAGAGGGGCGCATTGGCGAGGCGGAAGCGCTTGGCTATCGGAATGAGATAGGAAAGCTATCGAATATCCTCTCTGAGGTCTTGAATGAGCGCGGAGGATTTTTGCACTCTGCCGCAAACCGACATCAGAAAATGAAAAACTGGCTTTATCTGGGCCGGGGGATCTATTATCCCTGCGCGCTTGAAAGCGCCTTGAAAATGAAGGAAGTGACCTATCTTCACGCAGAGGGGATGAGCGCTGGTTTCTTGAAGCACGGGACCATATCCCTTATTGATGAGAACATGTACACCATCGTCCTGATGCCCCATCCCGATGAGAAGGAACTGCATGCCCTTACGCGAAGCAGTGCCGAGGAAGTGCGGGCACGGGGCGGGTTTGTTCTCGGGTTCCGATTCGAGGGGGACGAGGATGTCGAGGGTTTGTTTAGCGAGGAGATTGTGCTTCCCCGCGTCTCTCCTCTCCTGGCGCCGTTCCTGCATCTTCTGGCGGGTCAGCTTTTCGCCTATTACCTTGCCGTTCAACTTAAGCGGGATGTAGACCGTCCCCGCTCGCTGGCCAAGTCGGTCACCGTAGCCTAGTCAGCGGTTTATTTTTATGCAGGCTCCTCGTCTTCAGGGCACCGATGGTGTGCGCGGGCAGGCAGTTTCCACGGAACATCCGCTGGCTGTGGGGATCGATTCCAGGCGGGCCTATGTTGAGCGGGGATTGTTCACCGAGGAGTTTGCTGGGCATTACGCCTATGCCGCCGCACGGTGGCTTCTTGAAAGGGCGCCCGAGGATTTGATCTCGCCGAGTGCGATTGTTATCGCCTGGGATCCGCGCGATATCGAGGGGCGATTTTACGGCATCGTATCCCGCGCGGTTGTTCGCGCGGGTGCGCACGCACTGGTGGCGGGAGTTTTGCCGACACCAGCGGCGGCAGTTTACATGGCCAGCGTTGGTGCGGCAGGGCTCATTGTCCTGACCGCCTCGCATAATCCATCAAATCAAAACGGTATTAAAATTTTTCTCGGCCCGGCGGCTATGAAGCCGCTGCCGGAGGATGACGATGCCCTAAGCGCACGTGTTTGGGAGACTGCCTGGTCCGAGGTGGCGGGTGCGCCCGATTCGGGCGAGTGCACAGATACGGCCTCAGAATCTCGGGTGGTCTATTCTGACTATATACGGGCGCTGCCGAACTGCTGGCTGCAGGAGGGAGCGCTATCGGAGTGGGATATCGTTCTTGACACGGCTCGGGGGGCGTGGAGCGGTCTGGCGACTGAAATTTTCGAAGAGCTTTCCACCCGCAGCCTAGTCGAGGCGAGCCGTCTGGGCGATGGCCCGGTCAATGAGGGCGGGGGAGTCGTCGCGCTCGAGGGTCGTGTGGCGATTGGTGGCGGGGAAGTTGCTTTTATCGAAGGGCATGCCGGGTTGTGCCGACTGTTTGAGGCGGGCCGAGCCCGGGCAGAGGATCTCAAGGCGGGAGCAGGTTTTGCCGTATGTGGAATATTCGATGCCGACGGAGACAGGGCCTATACCGCAGTATATGACCCGTTCGAGGACAGGGCGCTTGTCTTGGGCGGAGATGAGGCGATGGTTCTTCAGGCCGGGTTTTTAAAAGCCGTTGAAGAGGTGCCCGAGGATGGGGTGGCGGCGCTGACAATAGAGAGCGATTCTGGGGCTGCCATGGCGCTCTCGGAGTTCGGGCTCGGGGTCCGCTTCACCCCTGTTGGGGACAAGTGGCTGCTTCGCGCGACCACGCAAGGAGAGGGCACCTTC
Source organism: Nitrospinaceae bacterium (assembly GCA_018669005.1). NCBI lineage: Bacteria > Pseudomonadati > Nitrospinota > Nitrospinia > Nitrospinales > Nitrospinaceae > Nitrospinaceae bacterium. The sequence goes on along the minus strand of JABJAL010000035.1, from coordinate 17,614 downwards.
ACCCTGGGCGGCGAAGAATCGGGCCACTCCATTGTGCCTGGTCGCCTCTCGGACGCCTTCGGGAACTCGCGCTTGCTTGCGGTGGGTGATGGGCTCAAGAGTTTTCTCAACACCTGCGCCGCCATCGGAAGCCTTGCCGAGGATATGGATATCCGCGCATTTTATCAGACGCTCGCCGAGCCGTTTCCCCGTGGATACAAAAAAACATTGTATGCCTATCATGTGGACAGGAGAAGATTTGAGCCCGGAGGGGAGGCCTGGGAGGCCGCGCGGGCTGCCTTAGAAACAGGGGCGAAGGATCTGCCACATGGCACCTCCACCCGATGGGCGCCGCTTGAGGATGATCCCTCTGTGCTCTATCTGGCGGTTGACGATTCCGAGGGCCGCCCCGCCGCTGCGATATATGTGAGAAACTCTGGCACCGAGCGCAAGATTGGTGTTGTCCTGCGGGGGCCTGTGGCGTGGCGCGCGGCGCTATATACAGTGGGCCAAGCGGTGCTTAACTCACTTTTGCCTCGCATGAAGGATGAGGCAGACCCCAACGCCCGCGCCGAGGCGGCCCTTCTCTTAAGGCTGAGTGAAGGCGCTCTTGACGCTAAGGCTGTGGACGAGATGCTTGAACGAGACCCGGTAGTTGATTATGGCGCTCCGGTCAGTTCTGCTGGTGTTCGCAGGGAAGCCCTTCGGGGCGGGCTCATCTCGGAGGATGGCGGTATGCTCTGCTTGGCGGAGCTTGGACGCTGGTATCTTGATGAGACAAGTGCACGATGAATGCGAGAGAAAAAAATATGACGACCGCAACTGAAGATTATTTTCCGCGACTAGGAGAGTTCCCGCACTCCGCCCTTTTTGAGGGCGTGGGCAATGTATGGGATGCCATTGGGGCGCTAGAGGGCTATGTGCGCGGGGCGCTCGATTCCTTGGATGTAGCCGAGGCCGACCCGGCGGCGCTTGAGGGTCTGCGCGTCGATGAGGGCATGATATCGAGCCAGGGGCTTTTTGTGGCGCCAAGGGCGATGATGGTCGCCCGCGCGGGAGTTTTTATTGAGAAGGGCGTGCGTATTGAGCCGGGCGTGGTCGTGAAGGGGCCGACGATACTTTGCGCAGATGCTGAGCTTCGCCACGGCGCCTACCTGCGCGGAAGCTGCCTCATAGGCCCCCGCGCCATTGTCGGCCACGCCACCGAGGTGAAGAACTCGGCCTTTCTTGAGCATGCCGAGGCCGGACATTTCGCCTATGTGGGAGATAGTCTCCTCGGGGCGGACTCTAACCTCGGGGCGGGAACCAAGCTGGCTAACTTGCAGTTCCGCACAGAGGCCGAAAAGCGAGAGAAAAATGTGCGCCACATTGAAATCAGAATTGATGGGGAGAGGGTCGACACCGGTTTGAGGAAATTCGGGGCCATCGTCGGCGAGCACACCGAGATTGGCTGCAACGTTGTCACCTCGCCGGGAACCCTGCTTGGGCCTGGTTGTTGGATAGTGCCCAACACCACCGTCCCCAAGGGTCTTTATCCGAAAAATCACATCATCCGCGCAGGCGGCGGCAAGCCTTTAGTCGTGCCCAGAAAGCAATGAGCACGCCCGAGCCGCACCTTGAAAACCTAAGCTCCGAGCAGCGCGAGGCGGTTCTTGCCCCGCCGGGGCCTGCGCTTGTTCTTGCCGGGGCGGGGTCGGGTAAAACCCGCGTCATCGTCCAGCGCATTCTTCATCTGATCTCGCAAGGCGCATCGCCTGCCTCAATTCTTGCCATAACTTTTACGAATAAGGCTGCCGGCGAGATGAAAGAGCGTCTGCGCACTGCCCTGGGGGCCGGTCCGCGAGGCGTCTGGATTGGCACGTTTCATGCCACTGGCGCGCGCATTCTCCGCGCCGAGTATGAGCGGGTGGGGGTGCCACGCGATTTTGTTGTGATGGGTCGGGGCGAATGCCTCACCTTAATAAAACGTGCGATGAAAAAAGAGGGGATAAATCCTGAGCGCTATCCCCCGAGAGATATTCTTGAGTGGATAGGCCGCATGAAAACCAGCCGGGTCCCCGAGGGACAAGGTCCCGGAGGGAGCGACGCGTTTCCTCACAGCGCAGAGGCGGTTGCCAGCCGTCTGGCTAAGCCCTATGAGAGACTTCTCCGCGATGCAGGGGGAGTGGATTTTGACGACCTTCTTGCCCTGCCGCTCGTGCTATTTCGAAAACATGCCGATGTTCTCGAGCGCTACCGGGCGCAGTTCACCGAAATCCTGGTGGACGAATATCAGGATACCAATGCGGTCCAGCACCACCTGATCCGTTTTCTGGCTGGCGAGGGGCATCGCGTATTCGCGGTGGGAGACGACGATCAGAGCATCTACCGATGGCGCGGGGCCGAGGTCGAGAATATTCGGCGATTTGAGACCGAATTTCCGGGCGCTCGCGTATTTAAGCTTGAGGAAAACTATCGCTGTTCGGGCCGGATACTTGCTGCCGCCGCCGGGGTGATGAGGCGCTCCAATGGCCGCCGGGAGAAAAATTTATACACCAACAACCCAGACGGCGAGCCTGTGCTCTATTTTGCCGGGGCCGATCCCCAGGTCGAGGCGCAGATGATATTCCAGCGCCTTGCCAAAGCAGGGGCCGGGGAGGCGATTCCCTGGGGCGAGGCGGCAGTCTTCTATCGCACCAACACCCAGTCGCGCGCCCTTGAGCAGGAGGCTCGCCGCCGGAAGGTTCCCTACCAAATCGTCAAGGGCCAGCGCTTTTTTGACCGCGCCGAGGTGCAGGATCTATCGGCCTATCTCCGGGCTGCGCTGAACCCCAGCGATGCTGCCGCCTTTACCCGCATCGTCAACCGGCCCACTCGTGGGCTCGGGCCCGCGAAGATACTAGCGATCTCAGGCGGGGACGAGGACGGACTCATTTCCATCGGCGTGGCGAGGGATGCCCTGGCCTCGGGACTCGTCACAGGCGCAGCCGGACGCTCTCTTCAAGAACTCATCGCCATTCTCGGCGAGCTAGCGGGCGCTCGACTGGGCCCTGTTGCCATGCTCAATGAGATTATCGAGCGCACCGGTTACCGGCGCTGGCTAGAGGAGACTTCACGCACTTCCACCTCGGTTGAGCGGCGGGCTGCCGCATCTCGCGGCCTTGAGGGGATAGGTGAGTTTCTGGTGGCGGCCGAGGCGTTCGAGGTGCGTATTCGGGAAGAGGAGGGGATTGAGCCTGACGATCCCGAGGCGATGATCCGTTTTATGGAGGATATGGCGCTTTCGAGTGAAGCGGACGATATGGAGGATGAGGAAGGGGGCCGCCTGTCGCTCATGACCTTGCATGCCGCCAAGGGCCTCGAATTCCAGGCGGTCGCGATGGCCGGGGTGTCGGATGGTCTTATTCCACATGGGCGCTCTATTGATGAGCCCGAATCGCTGGAAGAGGAGCGGCGGCTACTTTATGTGGGAATGACGCGTGCGAAAAAGATTTTGTTGCTCTCCTATGCGGTTGAGCGCCGCCCCGAAAACGGCTCGGGAAGCTGGGAGGCCCGGCCCAGCCGCTTTCTAAGCTCGCTCGGTGATGATCTGATTGTTTTTGAGGCGCCGCCCGCAGCCCCTGTCTCACCCGGCCGTTTCGAGGGTCGCCGCTCTCGGGGCGGACGCAGCGGGGGCTCATGGGAGCGCTACCCGGACAGTTCTTCCAAGGGTGGTCTCTCGAAGAAAACGCCCGCTAAGATCAGGCAAACTGAATCAAAGGTTCCCGACAAGGCGCTTGGCCCGTATGCCCCTGGTGCGCGTGTTCGACACGCAAAATTCGGAGAGGGATTGATCACCGAGCGAAATGGAGTGGGCGAGCGGGCGACAGTCACCATTGATTTCGAGCAGGTGGGGGTGAAAAAGCTGGTTCTTCAGCATGCGAATCTATCGCCAGCCGGGGAAGGATAGCCCGGCCCTCAGATGGTTTGCAGTGAGGCGGCGTTGACGCCAGTGAAACCCCGAAGGTATAACCGATTCAGGAGGTAATCCGAATGGCGATTTCACGCGAGGATGTACTACATGTCTCGCAGCTGGCCCGGCTGGAACTCAGTGAGGATGAGATCGAAAAGATCACTGGCCGGCTCGACAAAATTCTCGGGTACATCTCGAAGTTGAATGAGCTCGACACCGAGGGGGTTCCTCCGACGGCCCACGTTCTCGATATCACCAACGTATTCCGGGAAGATGCCGTCGACACAACTCCCATCGAGGGGATGGAGCAGATGGCCCCCGACTTTGACCGGGGCCATTTCCGCGTCCCGAAAGTCATCGAATAGCGCCTCCTCGCGGACGGCCCATGGCATACGACTCCCTAAAAAACTTCGTCGCCGATCTGGAGAGCGCCGGAGAGTTGCGCCGTATTTCCGCGCCGGTGGATATCGAGCTTGAAATTACTGAAATTGCCGATCGCAGTGTGAAATCGGGAGGGCCGGCCCTTCTTTTTGAATCACCCATGGCACCCGACGGCACCCGCTATGATGTGCCTGTCCTTATCAATGCCTATGCGTCCGAGAAGCGGATGGAGATGGCGCTTGGTATTGAGAGCCTCGATGCGGTGGCCGGAGAGATAGCCGAGCTTCTTGAAATCAAGCCGCCCGAGGGCATCGTCGAGAAGGTGAAGATGCTTCCCAAGTTGGCGCGGCTCGCTTCGTTCTCGCCCAAATCGGTGACTTCGGCCCCTTGCCAGGAAATTGTCGAGACTGAAAATCCCGACCTGTTTTCGATCCCTGCCATCAAATGCTGGCCCGAGGATGGCGGCCGCTACATCACACTTCCCCACGTTCATTCGCGCAATCCCAGAACAGGCCGGCGAAATGTTGGCATGTACCGGATTCAGTTTTTCGACTCGACTACGGCCGGGATGCATATGCACCTTCATCATGATGGGGCGCAGAATGCCCGCGAGAGCACGGCCATGGGTCAGCGGATGGAGATGGCTGTCGCCTTGGGCGGTGATCCCGTATACGCCTACGCGGCGAGTGCGCCGCTGCCGCCCGGGATCGACGAGATGACGCTGGCCGGTTTTCTCAGGCGAAAAAGCGTGAATTTGGTCAAGTGCAAGACTGTGGACGTTGAGGTTCCGGCGGATTCGGACATCGTAATTGAGGGGTATCTAGAGCCGGGGGTGCTCCGACGGGAGGGCCCCTTTGGTGACCACACGGGCTGGTACTCGCTGGCCGATGATTATCCGGTATTTCACGTGACAGCCATCACGCGGCGGCGCGAGGCGATTTACCCGACCACCATCGTTGGCAAGCCGCCGATGGAGGACTACTGGCTGGGCGGGGCGACGGGTCGCATATTCCTGCCGCTGATGAAGATGCAGCTTCCCGAGATAGTGGATGTGCACATGCCTGCCGAGGGTGTGTTTCATAACATGGTCATCGTCTCGATTCGAAAGTCATATCCCTACCACGCGCGGAAGGTTATGTTTGCGCTCTGGGGAATGGGTCAGATGTCGCTGGCCAAGTGCATCGTCATCGTCGATGAGGATGTGGACGTGCACGATACGAGCGAGGTGGCCTGGAAGGTGTTAGGAAGTATCGACCCCCGGCGGGACCTTGTTTTTGTGGACGGGCCGGTTGACGCGCTTGAGCATGCCTCCCAGCGGCTCCACATCGGGAGCAAGGTAGGGGTGGACGGCACGAAGAAATGGGCGGAAGAGGGTTTCGAGCGCGAATGGCCGGGCGAGATTGTCATGAGCGATGATATCCAAGAGAAAGTTACCCGGCGCTGGAAGGAGTACGGCCTTGATGGCTGAGGAGGCGCAAGGGGGCGGCATCGGAGCGGCGCTTCGCCAGTTCATGAGGATGGTGAAGTTTGAACACACTATTTTTGGCCTGCCTTTTGTTTTGATGGGCGGCGCGCTCGCGGCGGGGGGGATGCCTCCGGCCAGGGCGCTTTTCTGGATGGTTGTGGCGGCGGTGGGGGCGCGAAATTTCGCCATGTCGCTCAACCGATTTGCCGACCGCGATCTTGATCCAGATAATCCAAGAACTGAGGATCGGGCCGAGTTTCAAGGATTATTGGCCTCAGGGCGTATATGGGGGTTGATGCTCGTCTTTGCCGGATTGTTCGTCTTTTCGGCCTGGATGCTCAATCCGCTGGCCTTTATGCTCTCGTTCGTTGTCGTGGGCGTGATCGTTCTCTATAGCTACTCGAAGCGCTTCACCTCGTTTACCCATATTTTTCTGGGTCTGGTTCTTGGCGCGGCGCCAGCAGGGGCTTGGGTTGCCGTGCGGGGCGAGCTGGGGTGGGTTCCGGTGTTTCTTTTTATCGGGGTTGCACTTTGGGTGGCAGGTTTCGATATGATTTATGCCTGCCTTGATCTTGATTTCGACAAATCGAAAAATTTATTTTCTTTCCCTCGCTTACTTGGCCTTCACGGGGCGCTTATTGCCTCGGCGGCTGCGCATGTTGGAACCGTGGTGTTTCTTTTCCTGGCTGGCCGGGAGGCGGGCCTTGGCGCGCTCTACTGGACGGGTCTTGCGGCAGGAGGGGCACTTTTAATCTGGGAGCACTGGGTGGTGCGCCCGGGGGATTTGCGCCGCGTTGACCTTTCGTTTTTCAACATTAATGCCTGGGTGTCGGTGATTGTTTCGGCGGGCGCGCTTGCTGATGTTTTTCTCGCGGGCCGGTGAACAGGGTGGTGCCCGAACGGATTGAACGCGAGCGCGTTCGCGAGATGTTCTCGGATATCGCGCCTACCTATGATCTTCTGAATCGACTTTTGAGCTTTGGGATTGACCGTATCTGGCGACGGGCGGCGATTGGCTTGCTACTGGATGGCCTTGCTTGGGGAAGCCCTGCGCGCCTTCTCGACCTGGCAACGGGAACAGGGGATGTGGCTCTTGCCGTTCGGCGGCGTCTTGGTGGCGAAAGAGATGTCGAGATAACGGGGGCAGACCTGGCGTTTCCGATGCTGGCCATTGGCCGCAGGAAGGCACAGGAAAAAGGGGCGGGCATCGGTTTTCTTCAGGCGGATGCACTCTCGTTGCCATTTGAGGATGCCACCTTTGACGGGGCGATTATCGCCTTTGGGATTCGCAATCTGGAGGATCGGGCTGCGGGCTTGCGTGAGATGTGCCGGGTGCTTAGGCCGGGCGGGCGATTGGTTGTGCTTGAGTTTGGAACCCCGGACGGCCTGTTCGGCTTAATCTACCGGATTTATTTCGGATGGGTGTTGCCGGTGGCGGGGCGGCTCGTTTCGGGGCATAAGACGGCCTACTCTTACTTGCCATCGACGGTCTCGGACTTTCCTCCGCCTGACGTTATGTGCCACATGTTTCATGAGGCTGGCCTCACTGGTGCGCGCAGCCGCCCCATGACGGGTGGTATCGTTAATGTCTATTCCGCAGAGCGTGCGCCGTAATCGCCCATTATCATTTCTCGCTTGATCCTTGATTGGAGAGGCGTCCGATTTTGAAGATAGGTGCCAGCCGCTCGCGAGCGAGCAGCGGCATCGCCTCGGCATAGCGGACAAATTCCTTGTCGCCGGGAAGCCCCGCAGTACCAGCATGAATCGATAATGTTACATCCGGCAGACCCTCGAGTTCGACCATCTCTCTTTTTTCGGAAAGGATGCTCGTGAACGAATTCATTCCTTCGATAGATGTGTTCGCTGCCACGAGAAGGAATTCATCCGTTGACCATCGTCCGAGAATATCTCCTTCGCGCACATTACGGGCAAGAAAGCTGGCTAGAACCTGAAGGGCCGAGACGGCAAATTCTCCATCCGGCAAGATATCTACGCTCTTTCCCCACCATTTGCTTTTGATTAACAGGCACGAGACGGGCGTCCCGTACCGAAGCGAGCGAGCAAATGTTTCGTTGAGATAATGGATCAGGTATAGGCGATTATAGAGGCCGCTATCCTCATCCACGAGGTTGAGCCATTTGCTCCCGTAGTTTTCAATCATGTTTCCGTATTCCTTATTTGGTGCATCTTCAGGCAGGCATATCTGGCGGTGCTCAGAACTCGTATTTTGCACCTTCGAATCCCCCCTAGGATTCAAGACACCGGTCCTGTTAAATTAGAATGCAATCCTCGTGCCAGTAAATCTTTTGAAATTTGTGATGCTCTGTGAATTTTATAGATGGGGAAAGTCACTCTAATGACTGGATTTGTAACGATGATTTCATATGGGAAAAATAAAATTTAATTTCTTGTGATGAATATTTTTTAACGCTTGTGGCGGTAATTTTCTCCACAGGGGGGTAAAAATTGACGATCCTTCCGATGGAATAAGACAATTTGTCATTTTGTCGTTTCGGGCCAATTGCTCTTTAGATTTACGAATAGAGGATCTCAAAGAGGGAGGGAATGGGGGCTGCGCATCATGGGGATCGATGGAGGCGGGCAAGTTTAGCTGGTAGTCTCCAGGGGCTACAAGATACTAACTGAAAAAAATTAGGAGAGATGGGGCATCATGAAATACTCAAAAGGTGAGGCGAAGGAATACGCGAAAGAAACTCTTCGGGGTATCTGGACCTCTCTTCCATACCATTTCACTGAAGACGATGCCCTTGATGAGACTGCCATCAAAAAAAACGTGGATATTGTTATCGACGATCTTCAGGTAGATGGTCACTACAGCGACGGCAACGTGGCCGAGTTCTGGTCAATGCCCCTGGAGGAGCGAAAACGTGCCCAAGAGGTGATGCTTGAGGCAACGGCGGGCAGGGTGCCCCTGATGGCTGGAACCCATCACCAGTCGGCCAAGGAGGCATTGGCTCTGACGCAGCATGCACAGGATATCGGCTGCGATTTTGCGATCATACTCACCCCGTATATTGCCTCGAACAATGACAGGTCCGTTCTTGAGTTTTTTCACTACATTGCCAACCGGGTCGATATTGGTCTGGTGATGTTTAACTCGCCGGGGGCGACCTATCCGATTAGCTCCGAGTTGGCCGGGGAGCTCGTGAAGATTCCCAACCTTTGCGGGATGAAGCAGGCCGATCTCAATCCCAACACCACGCTCAGTATTCTTGACGCCGTGGGCGACGCGATCAATGTCAGTGTGGCGGACGAAACCGTTTGGTTCCACAACATGACCCAGCTTGGCCATCGCTGGTTGCTCACCTACACCCCGCACATGTACCAGGTCGCAGGTTGTCTCCCGATTAAGGAGTACACCGACTACGTTTTTGCCGGAGATGTGGCGAATGCCGCCAAGATATCGGCCAGCTTGGGAGAGATTCGCAAGGTGAACGCCAAGTGGATCCTCGATCCTTGGCGGAAGGGGAACATGTCCCAGAGCGCAATGAAGACCTGGATGGAATTGATCGGGATGGCGGGCGGCCCGGTAAGGCCGCCTGTGGTGGAACTCACGGACGAGGAAAAAGAATCTCTCCGCTCCGACCTCGAACGCGTGGGGTTGATTCAAAAAGCAAAGGCGGGAGTGTCCTAGACACCCCCGCCCCGTTCCTGCGGCTGCAATTTTCTTATTTTTTTAATTCTTACTCAACACAAACACGCTCGAAACCGAGCCGGGGCCGCCTAGTGTGTGGCCCAGGGCCCGCTTGGCGCCCTTTACCTGCCGCTCGCCGCAGCGGTCTAAAAGCTGCTCCGAGAGGTTCGCGATAACCCGCGCCCCGGTCGCGCCAATTGGATGGCCGCAGCTCTTGAGTCCGCCCGAAGTGTTCACCGGAAGCTCGCCGCCCAACCTGCTCGCGCCGCTTTTGACGAAATCCGGGCCCTCTCCTTTTTTCACAAAACCCAAATCCTCGTAGTTGAGAATCTCGGTAATTGTGAAGCAGTCGTGGACCTCGGCGACATCTATTTCCTCTAGCGGGTTCGTGATGCCTGCCTGCTCATAGGCCTGGCGTGAGGCCTCGGTGGTAGCCTCAAAGCCCAGAAAGCTGAATTTCGGATCAAACTGGGTGTTGATATAACCATTCGCGCACGAAAGGCCCATCCCGTCGATGAGTACGTAGTCTTTTTTCCCGAAGCGCTTTTCTGCAATATCAGCCCGGCAGAGAATCACGGCCGCTGCGCCGTCCGTCGTCGGGCAGCAATCATAAAGCCCGAGAGGCTCCGTCACGGGCGGGGCCTTCATGACCTGCTCAATTGTGATCTCTTTGCGGAAATGGGCCTTGGGGTTCAGGCTGCCATGGTAATGATTCTTCACCGCCACCTCGGCAAGATCTTCTTTGCCCGCGCCAAATTCTTCAAAATAGCGCGTCGCCAAAATCGCGAAGCTGCCCGGCGCGGTGCGCCCTTTTCCAAAGAGGGGATGAAGTTTTTCAACATGCTGGGCGACGAGGCTACCCCTGGGGGGCACCTCGCGCATCTTCTCTGCCCCGACTGCAAGCACACAGTCGTACATTCCACTCGCAACGCCGAAGGCGGCGTTTCGCACCGCTTCCATCCCTGTCGTGCAGTAGTTTGAGACCCGGGAGACGGGCTTGGGGTAAAGGTTCAAAGATTCGGCAAGCGCCGGACCCCCTGTGCCGTCGTATCCCCATCCGAGCGGGAGAAAGCAGCCCAGCCAGGCCGCATCGATATCGTTCCCGGTGATCCCTGCGTCATCGTAGGCCTGAAAGGTCGCCTCGACGACAAGATCGTTATAGGTCTGCTCGAAAAGCTCTCCAAATTTTGTCGATCCGACGCCGATGATGGCGACCTTTCCGGCAATGCTCTGGCTCATTGTTCTCTCCTCGTATGCGGTTATCCGGCGACTAGCTCGCCGGCCGGAATTTCCAGTAGTAATTATAGTATCCCGCGCCCTGGTGGAGAAGGCGGAAGGTCATCTCCATCTGGGCGCCCACGCTGATGGCGTCGCGATCACAGTCAGTTACCTGGCCGTAAAGCCTGCCGCCGCCTTCCATGTCCACCGTGGCCATGGTGATGTAGCCCTCGGGGGAGGGAGGCAGGTGGTCGTGCACGAAGGTGTAGATTTTCCCGCGCTGGCCGAGTTTCACCTCGTCCCACTCATCGCGGGTGTTGCAGTTCGTGCAGACGCGCTGCCGTGGAAACTGGAGCTCGCCGCAGCTTTTGCACTTTCCCGCCATGAGGCGCATCGTCTGGCGCGCCTCTTTCCAGAGGATGCTGGGTGAGCTAAAGATCCGAAGATCCTCGCCCGGAACAAGCTCTTTTGATTTGAGGTATTTCCCGTAGCTCGAAATAGGCCGGGCCCGCCCGGCGGACCATGCGGGCCCCCGGTTCTCCTTGAGCTTTGCGATCTTATCCGTTGCGCGCAAAAGAATGGCGTCCCCGCCGCTTCCATGGCCTGTGATGAGGATGTGCTCTCCCGGCTCGGCATTTTGGAGCGCCTCAACGAGAGCGAGAAGCGGCGCTGCGGCACCAGCGTCCCCCATTCGTGCGACAAGAGGTTGTTCGGGATATGACTCGGCCGGAAACCCTAGCTTTCGGCAGGTGGCAGCGTGGGTCCGGGCATCGGGCGCATAGATGAGAACACGAGCGATGTCCTCCCGCGTTGCCCCGGTTTTCTTGAGCAATCCCTCAACCGTTGCCGCCGTCTGACGGATATAGCCGTAGTCCAGGATGAATTTGGCGTCCCCCGCCGAGACCTTATCTTCACCCGGTATCCGCCAGCGATCAATGAAATCCTCGTTCCACGAATAAATGGCCTCGATTTCAGCGGCCACATCGTCGCCCTCGCCGAGGATAACGGCCGCCGCCCCATCGCAGAGCGCAAGCTCGTCCGGGCTTCCTGGCTGTGTCGGGCGAATCTCCGAGGCAATCACCGCCGCCTTTTTCGCAGAGCCCGCCTTCACAGCGTCGAGTGCTACACGAAGTGCGCTCGTTCCGGCCCGAAGGGAGCCACCCATGTCCGCCGTGAAGGCGCTCGCTGGGAGGTCTGCCCCCGCAGCGACAACCGCCGCGTTTGATTTTTCGGCATACGGGGCGCTTGTTGAGGCAAAATAAAGGGCGTCAACGTTGATGCCGCCCCAACCCCCTGCATTGATGAGGGCCTCGACCCCCATGGTGATAGTGTCCTCATCCATGCCCGCTATGGGCCGCGATGCCTTGGGATTTCCCGCACCCCATACCTCCCGGACGGTGGTGCCCTCAAGGCGGTAGAAGGGGATATGCGCCCCCGCGCTGATGATTCCGGCCATGTTCGCTCCAGGTGTTAAAAGTAATGATGAAGTCCCGATAGAGGCGTCATTTTCGCTCCCGAGGCCTTAAAGTCAAGCCCCCTCGGGGCCAGACGAATTCCCCCGCCAAGCGCTCTCGGGTATGATTTCAGGGTCGCATCAGGGGGGGCTGCTTTTATATTCTAATTCAAGGAGAGTGCGATTTTATGAAAATGCATGTTGAGTACTGACAGAGGTGAAACTATAAGCCTCAATTTGAGCAGTTAGCTCAAGACGTGAAAGCTGCGTATCCCGGCATCGAGATCGTCGGCAACGAGGACGGCAAAAGCCGCATCGGTGCGTTTGAGGTGGCACTCGATGGTAAACTTGTTTTTTCTCACCTGGAGCAAGGCACCTGGCCCGAGAGCGCCGACATTATCCGCATGATCGGTGAAAACGGGGGATGAGCCGCCCTCTTTCACCTCTGACTGCCGTTGTAAACGCTAGCCCATCACCACGGTGAAATCTCTAGGTGCGTTGCGTAGAATATGAAAATGATTTGGTCGTGTTGTATATTGTATCGTATGATATTCGAGTTGATGTGTAGCTCTTCATGAGGAAGGGTTCTTGAATGCCTGAACATGAGAATGAGTCGGAATTTTTTGTTTTCGTGTTGATGCCTTTCGATCCTGAATTTGATGCAGTTTTTTCAAAATTGATAGTTCCAACATTAGAAGGAAATTGTTTTAGTGTTAATAGAGCTGACAGTGCTTTAGATCAAGAAAATATTTTAAAAAATATTATCAGAAATATTTCAAAGGCTGACCTTGTAATTGCAGATATGACCACTATGAATCCTAATGTTATGTATGAGTTGGGAATTGCTCATGCTTTTTCAAAACCAACAGTATTAATTGCTCAGTCTATTGACGATGTTCCTTTTGATCTGCGTTCCTATAGAGTGATAACTTATTCCACCCATTTTAATGAAGCGGAAAAATTTCAAGAAAAGCTAACTGAAATTGCAAAGCAATGTATGGACGGTTCAATGAAATTCGGGAACCCAGTTAGTGATTTTCTAGAAAATATTCCTTCGGTGGGAAATGATGTTGATGGAAGTTATTTGAAAATAGAGACAGACGAAGAAAGTGAAGGAAAGAATAGTTTGTTAACTGAAGAAGAAGGGGAGTTGGGTTGGCTTGACTTGGAAGTAGAAGCTGAAGAGTCAATGGGGCAGATAGTTCTACTGATGAACGACATCAGTGAAAAAAGTACTGTATTGTCAGAAAATATCGAAAAACATACTGAACAAATTACTCAACTTAATTCAGAAAAGTCAGGTGGGGCGAGACAACTCCAGCAGTTAATGCTTTTAATGTCTTCGGATATGAATCAATACTCAAGAGAAGTTGATTCAATCTTACCTGAATTTCATGAATTGTGGGAACACTATATAGGTAACTTTGAGCCGGTACTAAAGAAACTTAATATTAAAACAGATGGTGATAGGAAAGAAGTGGAGGGTTTGTTGTCCGCAATTATTGATAGCAAGAAGGGTGTGGGGCAGGCAGTAGAAAGTGCGGAGTTCGCCCAAAAATCTATGGAAGGTTTGAAGGGAATTAGCCGAGTTTTGGATAGGTCTATTCATCATACCGAAAGAACAATTGAAGGAATGGCGGAAACATATATATTGGGGTTGTCCTATATTGTTCGTATTGAAAATGCTATTCGAGAAAAACTAGACTGATAATTAACAGGCTTGCTATGCTCCATCCACTAATTCAGGTTGATGCGTTTGCTGATCGGCCCTTTGCCGGAAATCCGGCGGCGATATGTTTGCTGGAGGCCCCTGCCAGGGAGGGGTGGATGCAGGCGCTGGCGATGGAGATGAATCTCTCCGAGACCGCCTACGTTTATCCCTTTGAGGACGGGTTCAATTTAAGGTGGTTCACCCCGGCCGCCGAGGTTGATTTGTGCGGCCACGCGACACTTGGGGCGGCGCACGCATTATGGGAAACCGGGCGCCTCGCGGAAGATGCGCCTGCGCGGTTCCACACGAAAAGCGGTCTGCTCACCTGCACAAAAGTGGGCGATTGGATCGAGATGGATTTTCCTGCTGCCGAGGTGAAAAGCGCCGCCCCCCCTGATGAGCTAATTGAAGGGCTCGGCATCACCCCCCGCTATGTTGGCAGAACGCCTTTCGATTATATGGTCGGGGCCGATTCCGCCGAGACCCTTCGCGGCCTTGCGCCGGATTTTCCTCTCCTCGCGCGGGTCGATACAAGAGGCGTTATTGTCACCGCCCGCTCGGATAGGCCCGAATATGATTTTATCTCGCGCTTTTTCGCCCCCGGCCACGGCATCAATGAAGATCCGGTCACGGGCTCGGCCCATTGCGCCCTGGCCCCTTTCTGGGGAGAGCGCCTCCACAAAACCGAACTCATCGGCTATCAGGCATCGCCGAGGGGCGGGGTCGTCCGCTGCCGCGTTCAGGATGATCGCGTGATTCTGGGTGGCCAGGCCGTGACGGTGTTAAGGGGCGAGGTGGGGTAGGGAACCTTGTAGGGGTCCCAGCTTTGGACTACTTAAAGCCAGACATGCATGACCAATCCCCACCCCTGAGAATTTTTGTCTTATCTCCAATCACGATTTTTAATAGCAATCCTGGCGCAATATCTCAGTGCTGCCCTCTCAAAAGACCGTAAGCAGATTGAGATGTATCAGTCGTTAACGTTATCTGAATGAAAAATTCACCAGCTGAACCCACCGCCAAGGCACTCAACCGGCCAGAACTAGGGCTATGAGATTCTCTCCTTTCCCTGACTCATGTTATTGGGTACAATCTAAAAAAAGAGAAAATACGGGTTAAGCCGTTTGCAATCGTGAAACGCGGAATTTTGGAGTTAAGCGCGGGTGCGGGTCATCTTCGCTGGGTGGAGGGGGTTACAGTGGCTGATGCAAATCTCATTCTTGCCGTCGGACAAGGCCAGAGGCCTCCCCGGATAGTGGGAGCCGTGGCGAGTGGACGATCCCTCGTGGCCCAGCTCTCGAATAGCAAACAGTTGGTGGATGAGAGGGTGTTGGGTGTCCTCTCCGCCGCGAACTCGCTCCAAAGCCCGCACGGAGTCGACATTCTTGTCTAGCCCAAAAATTTTTGACTGATTGTTCCGTTGATTTTTGTTTTATGGATATGAACCGCCCCACCTCAGCGCCATCTAAAAACGCCCTCCGGCATAAACCAAGGGGCGTTTTTTTAGACTAACTACTTCATCAAGCTCATATGGTCGCTTGAGACCGCCTAGCCGAGATTGGCCTTAAAGAAATCGATCGTCCGGCCCCAGGCGAGCTCCGCCGAGGCTTTGTCGTAGCGTGGTGTCGTGTCGTTGTGGAATCCGTGGTTGGCATTCGCATAGATATGCGCGGTGTATTTTTTGCCAAACTTTTTGAGCCGTGCCTCATAGGCAGGCCACCCCGCGTTGACCCTTTTGTCGAGCTCGCCGAGGTGAATCAGGAGCGGGGCTTTTATTTTGGCCACCTCATCGTCGGTCTTGGGCTGGCGACCATAGAACGGCGCGGCGGCGGCAAGCTCGGGCAGGCGCACGGCCATGGCGTTGGACACGCCTCCGCCATAGCAGAAGCCGACCACGCCGATTTTGCCGTTGGAACTGGAATCGACCTTGAGATAATCATGGGCGGCGATGAAGTCCGAGAGCAATTTTCCTTTGTCGAGCTTGCGCTGCATCACCTTGCCTTCGGGATCGTTGCCGGGATATCCGCCTAGCGGGGTGAGGCCATCGGGCGCAAGGGCGGTGAAGCCGGCGACGGCTACCCGCCGGGCCACATCGGCGATGTAGGGGTTGAGGCCGCGATTCTCGTGGACGACAACAACGCCTCCGCGCTTGCCGCCAGCGGCGGGCCGAACGAGGTAGCCATTAATTGAGCCATGGCCTTTGGGCGAGGGATACTTGATCGTCGCGCCCTTGATGCGCGGGTCGTTTTCCTCAATCTGCTTGGCGAGTGCGTAATCGGGCTGGAGCATTTCGAGCAGGCCTACGGCGGTGAGCCCGCCTACGGCGAATTTTCCTGCCCGGGAGAGAAAATCCCTTCTTTCGATGTCCCCATGAACATACTCATCGAAAAGATCCAGTACTTCTTGGTCAAATTCATTTGCGGTCTTGCGTTCCATGCAATTGCTCCTTGTTCTGCGCGGTTTATAAAAGCGGCATTGAGATTTGGTCTTTTAAAAGGAACGCCTAGTATGGGGTATCTATTCCCTGAATTTCAATAGTAAGTTAAGGGGTAGTCGTTGTTTTTATTGTATTTAGATAATAATATTTTAAAGTCCTAATATGTGCGACATGTTGCGGTGAGTTGCCTGTGCTACCCCCAATTGGGCTCATTGCCCGCTAGGTATCGTTGCGCGGCAGGAGTGCTTGGTGCCGGTATTCTTGGTTCTCTTAAGGGAAGCCCGCCCCTTGCACCATCCTCCCCCTCCCGTTATAAATCACTGTCCGCACGATAAAATGAAGGGGCCAAAGAGACGGGGGAGATCTGGCCCAGGTCATTGATTTTAAAAACCGGAGGAGTTTCATGGCGAGTTTCGACACCGATGCGATTGCGGCAAAACGGATTTTCGATGTCCCCTTTTCGGGCATCAGAGCAGTCTTCGACAAAGTGAACGCCCTCGTGGCCGAGGGGCGTGACGTTATCCACTGGCAGATTGGCCGCTCTGATTTTGACACACCGGCTAACATCAAGGCGGCGGCGGCGGCATCGCTTGAGCGCGGGGACGTTCACTACGCGCCCTCGATGGGGATACCCCCTCTTCGAAAAGCCATTGCCGAGCGCACCCAGATAGATACTGGTGTCGAGGTGGCCTGGGACACTCAGACGATTGTCATGAGCGGGGCGAACGAGGGGATTCTTTGCTCGATTATGGCGTTCGTGAATCCGGGGGACGAGGTGATCATCCCGGACCCAAACTGGCATCACTATAAATCCATCGTCTCGCTTGCGGGCGGGGTGGCAATCGAGGTGCCGACAAAGGAGGAGAGCGATTTTGCCCTCCTGGCTTCTGATGTTGAGAAAGTCATTACCCCGAAAACAAAAATGATCTGCATCACCTCGCCGAGTAATCCCACAGGGACGACGGTACCCGAATCGGAGCTTGCAAAACTCGCCGCGCTTGCGAAAAAGCACAATCTCCTCGTCATGTCGGATGAGATTTACGCACGCATCTATCACGAGGGTGTCTGTGCCCCGAGTATTTTCTCGCAACCTGGCATGGCCGAGCGCACCATTATCATCAACGGGTTCTCGAAAGTTTACAGTATGGACGGTTGGCGACTCGGCTGGACAATTGCGAGTCCCGAACTCACGCGCCACATGCTCCGAGTGCGCCAGTACACGACCGTGTGTGTCAACACGTTCATTCAGCACGGCGCGGCGGCGGGGCTTGCCGATGACCAGGGCCCGGTTGATGAGATGCTCAACGCCTTCACTGAGCGCTCGAAGGTCATGTACGAGGGCCTAAAATCCATCGAGGGCATGACGGTGGCTAAGCCGACCGGG
>JABJAL010000034.1 GCA_018669005.1 Nitrospinaceae bacterium | reverse complement strand
CCGCTATTCGTTATTTCCTTGTTTCATCTTAGGTTATTTAAAAAATTGGCTGCCCATGGCGTTTTGCTTCGCCAGAGACTTCCTGCGATAATAGGGGCATAGAAACGAGAGAAGCCATTCAGGCTGATCGGGAGGTAGCGCCATGGACGTAATTTTTTTCCTGCTAGCAATAGGGGTTTTCACCGTTGTCCGGGGAATTCCCGAGGACAAAAGACGCGAGCTACTTCTGCGCTTTGAGTTCAAACTTCACGAATGGGGCTTCATCGACTACCCGAACATTTAGCGCCCGGTCGGGCCTCTTTTTATTTCAAATTCTTGAGGACCTCTTTCATGCGCTCCACCCTTTCGGGAGGGAATATGCGGCCATAGAGTTTTAAAACGATGCGCATGCTATTTTTCGTCAAGTCCACGCCATCGGCTTTTGCCATGATCTCTATGGCACGCTCGTCGGCCTCAAATTCGGCCTGCTCACGGCTCTCGGCACCCCAAATCAAATGGTCTAGAACATCGTGGGCCACCTCATGGGCCAGCACGAAATCCATAAAATCAAACGAGATATTCTCTATCCAAAAATCGGGCAAGAACACTTCCCCGGCCCCTGAGGTTGCGGGCGATTCTTTTTTTGATTTCCTAAAATAGAGCTTCCAGTAGCCCTCGGGCGCCCCGGGCAGCGCCGCCCGACCGTAGCGCAAAAGACGCGTATTGAGATCCACCCATTTGGCGTTTTTCTTGTAATCTTTGGGGCGGTACACCCCGGGAAGGACAGTCGGGTCCTCGCCCACCGCCAAATTCATCTCTCCGCACCCGGAGAGTAAAACCGCCGCCAACAAAAAAACCGCCATCGCCCGCATCCAATCCCTCCCGCTCGCGCCAAAGCTTGTGCCACCGTTTCCAATTTCAGGGCCTATCCTCGCATTGTCGATTCCGGCTGTCATTTCGGATACATCATCGCCCGCCGCTTTCCCTCGCACTTCCACTTACCTTCAGGCTCATTCAGAATGACAGCTCAGGCAAGACACAGCCTCGATGAGGCACAGCCTCGGTAAGGCGCGGCCTCGGTAAGGTGGATTCAGAGATGGGCAAAATTATTTTCATGGCGGCGCTGATCATTATGCTCTCGGGCTGCACGGGCCCCAGGAAGGCGGGCAACCTTCCCAACTGGGACGACACCCGGGTGCGCTTTGTGGGCACGATGCTGAATGCCTATCAGCGGGCATCGGGGCGAGGCGGCGAGCGGTGGTATCTGGGGATTTTGCCCGGCCGCCATATCAACGCCTACGCCGGGCGCGGTGGGTGGTTTTATGTGACCGAAGGTTTTTTGCGCTTGAGGCGGCCGTTTCAGGCGGCGCTTTTGGCCCACGAGGCGAGCCACCACATCAAGGGGCACATCGGCACCCACACGCTCAACATCGGTGCCATCCGCGGAAATGTCGCGCTTGGGGAAATCAACATTGCGAAGAAAAAAATCTTGGGTGGCACACCGCCCGGTGACACACCGCCCGGTGGGGCACCGCCTGGTGGGGCTAATGCGAAAAAAAATCCTGCTGCCTCTATGCGCGCCGAGGCCCAGGCTGAGGCTTTTAATGCCTTTAGCCGGGCGCAGGAGTTTGAGGCCGACCATCTGGCCGCCTGTCTCATGCACCAGCTGACCAAGGGGCGAAAAAACTTTGGGGCGCGCAACCTGCGGCATTTTTTTGAATACTTGAGCAAGCGGGGCATTGGCGATGAGAGCCCTTTGCACCCCCAGCCAAAAGAGCGCGCGGCGCGGCTCGGGCGAATTATCTCGGGCGAGCTTGCGCCCTGCCCCAAGGGGTGGAAAAAGTCTCGCTCATACTGAAAATCACGCGCACACTAAAAAAACAGACCGGCCAGATTTTCGCGGCCTCGTTTTTTTGCGCGCCGCTCAGCTTTTGGGCTGCAGGAATTCGATGAGGACGCCCTCGGGGCACTCGACATGCGCAACGATATTGCCCGAGGTGCCAACGTGGGGGGCCTCGATGATTTTCCCGCCATTGTCAGCCACCGAGCGCGTCGCCCATTCGATATCGTCCACCATCAGGCCGATGTGGTTAAGACCAATGAGCGGGGGCGTGTCCACATCGGGCGCCACCTCGCCCTCCCGGAGCCCCCGGATGGACACCTTCGCCTCGCCAAGCTCGATGCGCACCATCGCAGAGCCCTTGCCCTGCCCCCGGCCGGTTATCTCGGCCCCGAGCGCCTTTTCGTACCACGCCGCCGCCACCTCGGGGTCGCGGCTAACGAGATGAACATGGTGGTAGCTGCCGTACACTTTCACTAGCTGGCCTCCTTAAAAAATTTGCTCGGGCTTGTGTGTTACTTCAAGCCGCTACTTTTTGAGCTTGCCGAGCACCTCGAGCACGTGGTCCGGGGTGATGGGTATCCGGGTGATGCGCGCGCCAATGGCCTGGCTCACGGCACAGGCAACAGCAGCGGCGCCGGCGGTGCAGCACGGCTCGCCGATGCCCTTGGCGCCGTAGGGGCCGAGCCCTTCTCCGGACTCCACATAAAACGAGTTCCACTCAGGCGTCTCGGTCGCTGTGGGAATCAGGTAGCTGTGAAACTCACTGGTCGAGAGCATGCCCTTGTCGGTCTGGATCTCCTCTAGCAGGCCGTGGCCAATCCCCATCATGCTGCCGCCCTCGAACTGCCCCTCGACGTGCTGGGGGTGAATCGCCTGGCCAACGTCATGGCCCGAGACGTAGTTCAGGAGCCGCACCTCGCCCGTCTCGATATTAACATCGGCCTCGGCGGCATGAACCCCAAAGGAGTAGTCAACCCAACCGCCCCGATCGCCGAAGACATCATTGCCCTCAAAGGTGTGGGGGTGGGTCTCCATCTTGGCGGTGGTAAACAGGGAGATGCCCATCTCCTTGCACTTCTTCACGGCCTCAACAAAACGCACCGAGCGCTCCTGGGCCCCGCGCACCGAAATAATGCCGCTATTCGCCTCAAGGTCCTCTACAGCCGCCTCCAAAAGCTCGGCAGCGCCCTTCAGGATGCGCGAGAGCAGCTCCTCGCCTCCGCGCTGGGCCGCCCCGCCCGTGATCAGTGTCTGGCGGCTTCCCGACGTCATGCCGCAATGGGGCGTGATCTCGGAGTTCGCCATCGTTACCGAAACGCTCTCAAGCGTAACGCCCAGCGCCTCTGCCGCAATCTGCCGGTAGGTGGTGGACTGGCCCGCGCCAACGTCCGAGGCCCCGCAGCGCAGGTTCACGCTGCCGTCCGCCTCGATTGAGACATAGGTCTCGCCATCCTGGTTGGGGCGGCCGTAGCCCGCCAAGTTCCCTATGTAGCCAACCCCCCGCCGCCAGGGTCCCCGACTATTAGAGGGGTCGGGGCCGGCCTTCTTGCCAATGGCCCGCTCGGCTTGCGCCAAAAGCTCATGAAGCATGGGCGAGGTCGGAATCGGTTGCCGGTGGATAAGCGTCCCCCCCTTTTCAATGAAATTGCGGCGGCGAAACTCCACCGGGTCCATCCCCAGTTGCACCGCCACCTCGTCCATCTGCGACTCATAGGCAAAACAAACCTGATTCGCCCCCACCCCGCGCATGGACTCGGTGAAAGGATTGTTCGTCTGAATGGCGACCGAGTGGCCGCGTGCGTTTGGCACCTCGTATGGCCCCTGGCCCACGATCAAGCCACTCAAGATCATTCCCCCGCTGTTGGTCGGATAGGCGCCCGCATCGGCGATGATATCGATCTCCAAGGCGGTGAGCTTTCCCTCTTTGGTCGCACCCGTCTTGTAGCGCATGATGAAAGGGTGTTTTTTACTGCACTGGGCCATCGATTCCTCGCGCGAATAAACGATGCGCACAGGCCTTCCCGTTTTCATCGTGAGAAGCCCCAAAAACGCGCCGAGCAGGGGGTGCTCCTTGCCGCCAAATGCGCCGCCCACCATCGGGCAGTCATAGCGCACCCGGCTGGCGGGCAAGTTCAATGTTGCGGCCACCAACTCATAGTTCTCAACCGTCTGGGTGGGAACTCGGATGTTCACAATGCCGCGCTCATCCACCCAGCCGACACCACCCTCGGGCTCGATGAAACCGTGGTCGATACTAGCGGCAAAATAAGTTTTTTCGACGATGACATCAGCCTGGGCAAAACCGGCCTCGACGTCACCCTTTTCCACATTCTGCTCAAAGAGCACCTCGCCCTCAATATTCTCGTACTCATAGTTTCCCGGCAGGGGCTCATAGTCGATTTGAACCAGCCTGGCCGCCTGCTCGGCGATGTCGTGCGTCTCGGCGGCAAGAATCGCCACGGCGTCGCCGCCAAAGCACACCGATCCCTCGGCCAACACCGGAAAATAGGGGTAGCGGCCCGCGTTTTCTCCAGGAATATCCTTCGCCGTCAAAACGCAGTGCACACCCGGCAGGGCGAGCGCCTTTGAGGCGTCAATTTTCTTGATATTCGCGGGCACCGCCGGCGGGCGGATCACCTTGCCGACAAGCTCGTTTGGCAACCGCAAATCATCGCCGTAAACCGTATCGCCCACCGCTTTGGCAAGCGCATCTTCCTTCGCCGGGGAGCTCCCGACATGAGTCATCTGGGACATTGATTACCTCCAATCAAATTGAATGAACCGCCTCTAGCGGTAGTTCGCCACATCAACTGTCTTGCCCGAGGCCACGCTCTCAATAACGGCCTCCTGAACTGCCACCACTTCAATACTCGAGGGGCCGCCCGCCTCGGGCTCTCCGCCCTCACGAATACATCTGGCAAATTCAACCATTTGGTCCGCCAGGGCATCGCCTGCATCGACATCAACTTGCTCTCTGGCTTGTTGATCTTTTTTCTGGAAAAAAAGTTTCGCGCCCTCCTCCTCGGACCAGACAGCCGCCTCGGTACCGAAGGCATGGGTCACGCAAATTTTAGGAAGAACCAGCGAGAAACTCATGTAGCCAAGTGGGCCGGATTCAAACTCAAGGGCGACGCAGGTCGCGTCATCAAGGTTCCCAGCGCCCAGGATCTGCTTGCTGAAAGCTGAGACCCGTTTTATCGGCCCGGCCAGGTACTGAAGATTATCGATCATGTGAACGCCAAGGCCCGTGAGGCCGCCAGCGGGAGATTCATTGGTATCCTCGCGCCAGCCCGGCGAGGGGTTTTGGCCCATCGGCAACGAAAGATTCGCCTCAAGCTGGTGGAGCATTCCGAGTTCACCATTATCGAGCATCTCTCGAATGCGGCGATTCGCCCCTTGCCGTCGGCGGTGGTGGCCCACCTGAAGAGCAACGCCTGCTTTTTGCGTCGCCTCATAGCTGCGCTTACCCTCGGCCACGGTGAGCGTCAGCGGCTTTTCGACAAAAACATGCTTGCCCGCCGAGGCGGCCTCACAGATCATATCCGCGTGGGTCAAATGCGGGGTGGCAATAATGACGCCCTCAACTTCCGGGTCATTGAGCACTTCGTCATAGCTAGCCGACCTGCGACAATCAAATTTATCCGCGAACGCCTTGCGGCCCTCCTCGCTCCGAGCAAAGCAGGTAACCACCTCGGCCGCGCCGCTGCGGTTCACTGCATCCACGAGCATAGCGCCCCACCGACCTAAACCTATCGAAGCCAGACGCGCTTTATCGCCAGCCATCATTTCTCCTTCCAAGTTCCGAAACATTTTGAATAAAACCCGCACTAACCTGCCGACAATTTGCCGTGGACGCAGATAGCATCGAATGGAAAAAGAAGAATAGAACAACGGGAAAAATTGGGAAAGCACTTGGGGTAAATCGGACCCGAGCCCGGCAGTCTAGACAAGCCAGACAAAAAAAAATCTCCCCCCGCCGGAGGGAGCGGGAGGAGATGAATAATGCCGTGGCGGAGGAGCCTCGATCCGATCGATGCCCCTTCCGCCTACCGAATCGCGTGTGCCGCCTTATCCACACAATCCAGCATTGTTTCAAGCATAAATAAAGCAAGTGCCATGCCAATCAAATTTAATTCATAAGTAGTTGTATTTAAATGACAAACACTGATATGTCCGTGTCGGAAAATTGTCAATTTGTCATGGATCTAATTGAAATGGCAGACATCTCGCCAAAAGGGAGTGCCAGAGTGGCAAAAACATTTCTGGAAGAGAATAGTTTTCAAACTGAATTTCTTTTGGCGTGGGGAAAAATCAATTGGTTGAGCAACAAATCCAGAATAATAGGTCCTGTAATCTCGGCCTCTGGCTCAACGAACCGGGGTCGGTACCGAGGTCGGTAGAGGGCCGAGCGCTTCCTCAACCGCCGCTAGCATCTCGTTGCCCTGGCCAATCAGGGTCTCGCCCGTGGCTTTTGAGCGCCAGAGAACCTCCCCCGACTCGGTGTCCATCAATTTCATTTCCACCTCGGCAAGGCAGTGATAAAGCTGCGGACAATTGCTTTTGCCTCTGACCACGAGAAAGGCCTGGGCCCCGCTGGCCTGAATCCTCGCCAGCGCGGCCTGGCGTTTTTCCCCGAGCAAATCATCCCCCCAACCCAGCGAACTCGCCAGCGAGCCTACCGGCAAGCCCACAGGCAAGCTGAGCGACTCCGGCAATTCCTTCACCTCATAGCCGCGCTTCAATAAAATCCCTTCGAGAAGAAACGTCGCCTCAATCTTTTCCATTTTCTCGACCGAGGGTGGCTCAAGACCCGCCGATTTATAAATTCCCCGGAAAAAACCTGTCCACCGATGGGAATAGCGAAACGGTACCACCACGATGCGGCGCACCCGCGCCAGCCCCTCTGGCCTGAGAGTTTCCGCCTCATGAGAGATCCCGTAGGCGCACCCGCCCGTCATAAACATCAGAACTGAAATGGTGAGCAAACGAATCATCATGAATACCCGATCAAAACTCAGCCGCCCAGGCGACACCCAGCCGGACGCAGGCAAGGAGCCGCTCCCCGCTCCATAGATACGCCGCCCAGCCCTCGTGCAAGAGGCCTTCGTACAAAGAAGACAGAGCGCTCGTGCCGCCTGCCGCCATAAGCGCACTGGCACCCGCGAGCACAGTGCCTATCAGATAGATAACCGACCAGGAGAAAAACCGACCGCCGCGCTGAATATCGGGCTGCGAGGTGCCAAGGGTGCGCAGCGTCATCGTGAGGTGAAACGAGAGCCCCAGGCCGGTGAAAAATGAGGTCACCAGCCGAACACGTTCATCCCCGAGCCCCCACTCGGCAACCATCCCCGCGCCCAGTACAACGGCGGCCAGCAGGGGAAAAAAGTAGGGGGCAAGAGTAATGAAAAAATTCGTGCCGCTCATCGCCACCTCTCCGCTGTCTCTGCCAACAACCAGACGGCTCACACGCTTGAAAAAAATAAGCGCGAATAAAAGATGGGTCATTTCGTGCGCGAAGGTGTAGAGAAACTCAGGGGGCCGGACCCGGTGCCAGAGAAGATAGAAAATAGCGCCTACGGCCAGCGCCCAGGCCTCGGGCACGAGTAGCCACCCACTTGCACCACCTGAGAGCATAAAAACACCGGGTGCCACACTTGCCAAGGCGAGCGAGACTGCCCAGCAGGCTGGCAGGATGACCAGCGCGGCCACCCAGGCCAGCGCACGCATGAAAAACATAGCCAATCTCAAGGAGGCCTTTCGTTTCGGGGCAGAGCGCCAATCCGGCCACGAAATAATAACCGCCGCGGGCACATATTCCAACGCGAGTCTCGCAGGCGCGAGTCTCGCCAATTGAATATCTCACCAGTTGAGAATTTCGATACCTCTGCCCATTGAAATTATTTTAAGGGACACCCGTAAATTTTTCTTGACCTGGAGAGGGGGGCGATCTATATTTAACCAGTTGGTTAAGTAATGGGAAGCCGATCTTCTGAACACGGAGGTTTTGAAATGGAAGCAACCGAACTTATCGAAAAGCTGCTGGACATGAACGAGGGCGCCATCGAGATGGCGCTCGATGGCCTCCCAGACGAGCAGTTCAACGAGGCACCGACCACTGAGACGAATCACATCGGCTGGATCTTGTGGCACAAGACGCGGGTCGAGGACGCCGTGATCGCACATGTCTCGGGCGGCTCACAGGTGTGGACCGATGGCGGCTGGGGCGAGAAGTTCGGCGTCGACCCCGCTCCGAACAACATCGGCCTCGGACATTCCCTCGAAACAGTCCACGCCATAAAACCCTCCAAAGCCGGTCTGAGCGAATACGCCAAAGCTGTCCGCGAGAAAACGAAAGCAGCGCTCAAAACGATTTCACCAGAGGAGTTGGACAAGGAGATACCCGACTTTATACCCAACCAGACGATTCGGGCCGGTGAGCTGTTGGGCCGGGCGCTTTTGATCGACAACGTCATGCACAGCGGCCAGGTTATGTATCTGCGCGGCTACTACACCGGCTTCGGCTGGCTGCCGTTTTAGGGGCTCGGTAAATGCAAGTTTCCCCCGCATCGCTCAACAGAACTTTTTCGGCGCTTGCCGACCCCACCCGCCGGGCAATTCTCTCGCGCCTGGCGCAGGGGGAGTCCTCGGTAGGCAATCTGGCCGCACCGTTTAGGATGTCGCTTCCCGCCGTCTCCAAGCACCTTCGCGTCCTTGAGGGCGCCGGGCTCGTTCGCCGTGAAAAAGATGGCCGCGTGCGTCGGTGTCGGTTGGAATCCGCACCGATGGAAGAGGCCGCCGAGTGGCTCTCGCATTACCGCAAGTTTTGGGATGGACAACTCGATTCGCTGGCCACGTTTCTCGAAGACAACCTGGAGGATTCGAATGGATAAAGAAGAAAAATTATTTAAAAAGGAGACGCGCCCATGACCGCACAGAAAACGAGCCCCGACATCGCTCTTCGTATCACGAGAACCATCCAGGCCCCGAGGGAGAAAGTGTTCCAGGCCTGGACCGACCCCGAGAAATTAATCAAATGGTGGGGGCCCGAGGGATGCTCGTGTCACACCGCCGAGGTTGATCTGCGCGAGGGGGGCGGCTACCGCATCCAAATGAGCGTCCCCGACGGGGGCGAGCACTTCACCCATGGCGAGTACCGCGAAGTGCGCCCGCCCGAGAAACTCGTGTTCACCTGGATTTGGGAAAAAGTCGCCGAGATGGAAGGGGTGGAAACACTCATGACGCTCGAATTCATGGAAAAAGGCGAGGCCACCGAGATCATCCTCACCCACGAGCGCTTCCCCACCGAGCAGGACCGCAAAAACCACGAATGGGGCTGGAACAGCTCGCTCGATTGCCTGGAAAAAGCCCTGGCTTGACCCCTACGTCCACTCGGCTTTAAGGGGCCGTGACATGAGCTCGCCTAGCGCCTCACGGGGGTCTTTGTCCTCAAATAAAACAGCGTTGACCTGGGCTGCTATCGGCATCTCAACCCCAAACTTTTTACTCAGCGACACGGCCACGGGCGCGGTGGCCACCCCTTCGGCAACCGCCTTCATCGAGCCGAGAATGTCATTCAGCTTCTCGCCGCCGCCCAGGCGGAGGCCCACCGTACGGTTGCGGCTCAGATCGCCCGTGCAGGTGAGCACCAGATCGCCCATGCCCGCCAGCCCCGCCAAGGTTTCGGCGCGCCCGCCCATCGCCTCGCCGAGGCGGCTCATCTCGGCCAGCCCGCGCACTATCAGCGCGGCGCGGGTGTTGTAGCCAAGCGCCATGCCGTCGGCCACGCCTGCGGCCAGCGCAATAACGTTTTTAAGCGCCCCCCCAATTTGGGTGCCAATCGGGTCATCCCCGGTATAAACGCGAAGGCAAAGCGCCGAGAAGGCCGCCTGCACGCGGAGGGCTGCGCTCTCATTCTCAGAGGCCGCCACAATCGCGGTGGGTTTTCTATCCGCGAGCTCTTTCGCGAAAGTCGGGCCCGAGAGACATACGACGGCGTTCTTCGCGCCGCGTTTTACAAGGGTGCCGCCGATAAGCTGGGTCGGCAGCGTGAGGGTTTTCTCATCGAGCCCCTTCGTTGCACTCACGATAAGGGCCTCCTCGTGCACCGAGGGGGCAAGCCCCTCCCAGACGCGGGAGAGAAACTGGCTCGGCACCACGCTCAAAAGAAGCTCCTGGCCAGCCGAGGCCGCCTCGGCCAAATCGGAGGTCGTGCGAAGCGCGGGTTGAAGGGAGACGCCCGGGAGATAGACATCGTTCTCGCGCGTTTCTTTCATTCGGGCGCAAAGGTCCTCCTCCAGCACCCAGAGCGTGACCTCGTGTCCGATCTCGGCGAGCAAATCCGCCAGCGAGGTTCCCCATGCACCGGCGCCAATGACCGCAATTCGCAAAGATTCCATCTTTTCTCCACCCTAAACCGCGCGCGCCAAGGCGGCGCTGGCACCCTAAACCGCGCTCGTCATACTAGCGGCGCGTGCGCCTTAAACAGGCTCCCTCAACCAGCCGGCAGTTTCGTTACTTACGGGCCGCTTTTCTTTTCGGGGCTTTGCGCTTCACCGCTTTTTTCACGGCCGCTTTTTTGGCCACCGTTGTTTTAGACAGCGCGCGGGCACGGACGCCCTGTCCCCGCTTCACCCCTTTTTTACCGGCCGAAGTTTTTGCCTGCCATTTTGTCTTGTGGTGAAGATGTTTTTCCTCATCCCAAATGTGCTGGGTGCCGCCGCCCATGAAAACGACAAAAACCTCGCAACCGTCCGGATACTCGTAGGGGCCGTGGGGCAGATCCCAGCCAAAAACATAATCGCCGGGGCGAAGGTCTTTTCCGGCCACACACATGCGCCCTTTCGTCACCAGGATCGAATGCCAGCTCTTGTGGACATGCACCGGCTCGACATAGCCCTTGGGAAACTTGACCTTCATATCAATGCGCTGCATGACCGGATCATGATTGAAAATCTTCACCTTCACCCCTTTGGGCAAGGTGAGAAGTTCAATGGCGGAGCTTTCTTGCCATTTAACCGTTTTGTCGTAGATAGCGCGGAAGCGATTGTCGAATTTTTTTTCGGCGGTTTTTTTCTTGGCTGTTTTCTTTTTGGCCGTTTTCTTTGTCGGCGGCATGATTTACCTCATTAGAAACTTGGGAAAATGAGAAGGCGGTGTCAGCCACCCGCGAAAAGTATTTTTTCAAGACAACTTAATTTTCGGAACTATTGGCAGAGGACACGTAGATGCAGCTTGCCACATCGCGGCCCAGGGCGCGGGATTTTCCTTTCACGCGAACAGTCACGGTGCCCGCCAACGGGGTTTGCTCCTCAACCTCGATGGGCACGTCGGGAAATATGCCGATCCCGCCCAAATATTCGAGCATCTCCGGGCTATCCTGAATCACCCGCGATACGACGCTCGCTCGTCCCGGCTCAAGTTCGATGAGCACCGTCTCCTCCGGGCTGATGATGGTCCCGTCTTTGGCCGGTATCGGATCGCCATGCGGATCGATGGTCGGATAATCGAGGGCATGGTCCATGGCCGCCTCCACCTCCTCGCTCAGTACGTGCTCTAGCTCCTCTGCCTCGGCGTCCACCTTGTGCCATTCGATGCCCACCTTTTGATTCAAATAGAGTTCGAGCAGGCGGTGGTGGCGGATAATTTCGAGCGCAACCTTCATACCACGCTCCGTGAGGACAACCCCCCCGTAGCGTTTGTAGTTGAGAAGTTTCAACTGATCGAGTTTTTTGGTCATGCTCGTGACCGAGGCCGGGGAAATCTCCATTTTCTCGGCAATGGCCTTCGTCGTGACGGGCGAGGATTCTTCCTGAAGCTTGTAGATGTTCTTCAGGTAGTCCTCCATCTGCTTGCTTAAATCGGTGGAAACGTCCAAGAAAAATTCCTCAATAAAGCGAAAAAGCGGGGGCCACCCTCAAATGAATCGCCATGGTAGGGAAGGCCCCAACACACTGTCAACAAACAATTATCTTCGGCGGGTGAAAATATTAGGCGAATTCTCGTAGGAAAACGAACCTTTGATCGTCAATGACTTTTTCTTCATCTCCTGCGGAAAAGGCTTGAACGGAGCGGACTTGGCAATGGCGGAGAGGGCCTCCTCATCGAGAATCTTATAGCCCGTGGAACGCAATAACCTAACCCGGACCAACCGACCACTCGAGTGGAGGGTAAACTGAAGAAACAGCTTACCACTGAATTGCTTAGCTTCATCAGGATAGCTCCAATTATTTTTAATCCTCTCTTTGATATATGCAAAATACGAGGCATATCGATAATCCTTGGTGTCGAGGGAAACCGCCTCGCCAGCCTCCTTCTCCAAGCGCCGCCTTTCGTCCTCGGCGGCTTTTGTGATTCGATCCGCGTCCTCATCCGAGAGTTTATAGCGCGGGGCGTTGGGCCTGCCCTTGGGCTTGGCGCGGAACATGGCAAGCGGATCGACGGGCACCTTGGATTTTTGAGGTGTCACTCTCCTGATCGGCTTGCGTGCCTCCCTGGGCTTTGGTCTTGGCTTGGGTAGGGAGGCGACTTCAACCCGCTTTTTCAGTTTTTTCTTCACCTGTTTTTTAATTTTTTTCTTTTTAGGCTTGACGACTTTTTTTTTGGGCTCAGGCTTTTTTTTCTCCGGCGGCTTTGGCTTGGGAAGCTTCGCCTTGAGCATTTTACGCTTGGGAGGGGCGGGCCGCGTATTTTCCACCTCTTTTTTGGGGGGCGATTTTTTTGGCGGCTCGGGCTTTGGAGGGGGCTTCACCTCTGCTTTCCTCGGCTTTGGCTCGGGCTTCGGCTCCACCTTAGGCTCGGGTTTTTCCACCACCTTGGGCTCAGGCTTCGGCTCCACTTTTTCAGGTTCCGGCTTTTTTTCAGGCTCGGGCTTTTTTTGCGGCTCGGGTTTCGGCACAGGCGCGACTTCGCGTACTTCGGGAACCGGGGGTCGTTCACGAACGGGCGGCGATGGCGGAACCAGCGAGGCGACTTTAGGCGCCTGCTCGCCCCGCCTGGCGGGAATTTTGTCCTTAAGATCACGCTTGAGTTTTGGCTTCCCGGGCCCTTTACCCTTTCCACTCTCTTTGCGGTTGGCATTCGAGAGAAAACGGCTATCGGTATTGAGCGGTAGCTTTTCTTTTGGTTTGGGCTGATCGACCGACACAATGCGAATGGGAACGGACTTTTTCGCCGATACGCTCTTGGGCCACAGAAAATTCACGCTCAAGCCAACGAGCACGAGCAGATGAAGCAGGAGCGATATAAAGAGAGGGACAACCAGGACCCTCTTGTTCTCACCCATGACTCGTCCTCTTGAGAACTTCCCACATGCGCGGCGGCCTTGAAGGCACCCCTACTCTGCCTCAACTTTGAAACATAAAAAAGGGGGAGCGCCAAATGACGCCCCCCCTCCTGATGGTTCCTGCTACCCCAATAGTGCCCGGGGGTTGGTTACATCATGCCGCCCATACCGCCCATGCCGGGATCGGGCATCGGAGGCATTCCGCCAGCACCCTTCTCGTCAGGCTTATCGCTGATGAGGCACTCGGTCGTGAGCATCAAACCCGAAACCGAGGCGGCGTTCTGAAGCGCCGAGCGCGTCACCTTGGTTGGGTCAATGACGCCGGACTTCACAAGGTCGCCATACGTGTCGGTCGCAGCGTTGTAGCCGGTGTTGCCTTTTTCGCCCTTGACCTTCTGCACAACGATGGAGCCTTCGACGCCAGCGTTGTTGGCAATCTCGCGAAGCGGCGCTTCGAGCGAGCGAGAGAGAATAGCAACGCCCACCTGAAGGTCACCGTCGAGATTGAGGTTACCGAGCACCTTCTGGCAACGAACAAGCGCGACACCGCCGCCAACGACAACACCCTCTTCAACCGCAGCGCGGGTGGCGTTCAGGGCATCCTCAACGCGGGCCTTCTTCTCTTTCATCTCGGCCTCGGTCGCGGCGCCAACGTTGATGACAGCCACACCGCCGACGAGCTTCGCAAGCCGCTCTTGGAGCTTCTCACGATCGTAGTCGCTCGTGGTCTCCTCGACCTGGTTGCGGATCTGCTTCACACGGCCTTCAATGTCCTTGGCCTTGCCCTTGCCTTCGACGATCGTGGTGTTGTCCTTGTCGACCGTGATGCGCTTGGCCTGGCCCAGGTCGTCAAGGGTGACGTTCTCAAGCTTGATGCCAAGATCTTCACTCAGCATACGTCCACCGGTGAGAATCCCGATATCCTCGAGCATCGCTTTCCTGCGGTCACCAAAGCCAGGGGCCTTGACGCCAACGACATTCAGGGTGCCGCGCAGTTTGTTGACAACCAGGGTGGCCAGCGCCTCGCCCTCGATGTCCTCGGCGAGCACGACGAGAGGCTTGCCGGTCTTGGCGATTTTCTCAAGAAGGGGGAGCATCTCGCGCATGTTCGAAATTTTCTTCTCGTGGATGAGAATGTATGCGTCATCGAGAGAAGCTTCCATGCGGTCCGGGTTGGTCACGAAATAGGGGCTCAGGTAGCCGCGATCAAACTGCATGCCCTCGACGATGTCGAGCGAAGTCTCCATCGACTTGGCTTCCTCAACCGTGATGACGCCGTCTTTGCCGACCTTGTCCATGGCCTCGGCGATGAGGTTGCCGATGGAAGGATCGTTGTTGGCCGAAATGGAGCCGACCTGGGCAATCTCTTTTTTGTCCTTGATCGGTTTGGAGAGCTTGCGGAGCTCAGCTACAACTGCCTCGACGCCCTGGTCGATGCCGCGCTTGAGTTCGATCGGGTTGGCGCCGGCCGTGACGTTCTTCATGCCTTCACGGTAGATGGCCTGGGCCAGAACGGTCGCCGTCGTGGTGCCGTCGCCGGCAACATCAGAAGTCTTAGAGGCAACCTCGTTTACAATCTGGGCGCCCATGTTCTCGAAGGCATCCTCGAGCTCGATCTCTTTGGCCACCGTTACGCCGTCTTTGGTGGAGGTCGGGGAACCGAATTTGCGGTCGATAACAACGTTGCGGCCCTTGGGTCCGAGAGTCACTTTCACAGCATCGGCCAGCTGATCGATGCCGCGTTTGATCTTCCCGCGAGCTTCCTCGTCGAAGAGAAGAATTTTAGCCATTGTTTGAATTTCTCCTTGGAATAGTTAGTTTAAAAAGGTTATTAATTAACAACAGCCAGAACGTCATCCTCGCGCATGATCAACAGATCCTCGCCATCGATCTTCACTTCCGTTCCCGCATACTTGGCAAACATAATCCGGTCGCCTTTGCTCAGCTCGGGCTTCTGGCGCTTGCCGTCGTCGGTCACCTTTCCGGGACCAACAGCAATAACCTCACCCTCTTGGGGCTTTTCTTTGGCCGAGTCAGGCAGAATGATGCCTCCCTCGGTCGTTTCCGCATCGTCATCCATACGACGCACCAACAAACGATCCTGAAGCGGCGTAACTTTCGTCTTCGCCATGTTTGTAAACCTCCTCTTTCTTGGTTCGGCGGCCCGAAACATTCGGGCCAAAGGTTAGTGGTTAAAATGTGAGTCGATCCAACTCAAGTTTCGATTTCGCTCTATTCGAAGACTGTATATAGTCAATGGTGGCGAGGATGTCAACAGAAAATTAGCACTCGTCGATGATTAGTGCTAACAAATTAAGAAGCCAGCAGCTTTATTTCATTATTTTTATTATTCGTGCGCTACCTTCACTTTCTGGCCATTCTCAAAAAAACCAGATCAAGGTGACCTTCTCTCCCCAATAAGCTATCTTCCCATCAATCTGAAGACACATTACTTTTATATGTGGCCCGCCGCCGGGTCTTCTTATTCATCTAAATATTTCGCAGAGGGGCTAGCCGTGAGCTATCAACATGTACTAATCGAAAAATCCGAAGGAATCGGACTCATCACCATCAACCGAGAAGAAGTGCGCAACGCCATCGACCCCCTAACCTACAGCGAGATTATTCAGGCCATGCAAGACTTCGAGGCCGACGAGGAGGTGGGCGTCATCATCCTCACCGGCGCCGGGGACAAATCCTTTGCCGCAGGCTCGGACATCAGGCAAATTAAAGATCGCACGCTCATGGACGGCCTCGCCGCCCCGCCCCAACGCAACCTCGCCAAGGTCGAGGACATCGAAAAACCAATTATTGCAGCCCTCAACGGCTTCGCCTTGGGGGGCGGCTGCGAGCTCTCGATGGCGTGCGACATCCGCATCGCCAGCGACCGCGCCAAGCTGGGCCAGCCCGAAGTTAACCTGGGCTTCATTCCCGGCGCCGGCGGCACCCAGCGGCTTATTAACCTGGTGGGCCTGGGCAAGGCCAAAGAGTTGATAATGACGGGCGACATTATCGATGCCGCCGAGGCCGAGCGCATCGGCCTCGTCAACAAGGTAGTGCCCCACGATGAACTCTTAACGGCGGCCCGTGAGATGGCCAAAAAAATACTGAGTAAGGGCCCCCTCGCCATTCGCCTTGCCAAGATGGTGATGAACGCACGCATCAAGGGGGGCCAAGAGGCCGCCATGCTCGTCGAGCGCTTTGCCCAGAGCTGCCTCATGACCACCGAGGATAAGATCGAGGGCACCACGGCGTTTTTAGAAAAGCGCAAACCTGAGTTCAAGGGGAGGTAGGAGCGCAAAAAAACCTCCAACCAGGATAGAAACTACACCCCGGCAGGAGGCTTAAATCATCTTAAAAATGTTCTAAATCCGCCCCGCCTCCTCAGTCCTCATCATCCCTGTTGCTGCGACGAGGGGTATCGTCCCCTGATTGCCTGATTTCACGCCTGGCCACCCGCGCCATGCGATCCCGCACCCAACCCGACGTGCTGAGCCCGGCCTTGTCTGAGGCCGATTGGATGAGCAGGAGAAGTTCCTCGTTCATCCTGATTTGCAAGGGCTTATCATGTTTTCTCTTCGGCGCAGTGGACATACCCATAATGTACTGCCAGTGGCACCATAATTCAAGTGATAAAAAAAATTTACTGATCGGGAAAAAAACAGTTGACATATAGTGCCAATGGCAGTACATATACATCTGTCGATGTAGTGCCACTGGCAATACAAGTACTCAGGTGGCATCGGCGGTAATTAACCCAAAAAATTAACAAATGAAACAACGAGAAAAAGGACCCTGAAAGACACAACGCCCGGTGCCAGCTACAAGAACACCCACCGGGCCTATTTCCTGGACTTGGCTTTTAAAGGGGGTTTAGAGATGTCGGCTACCACGGATAAGAGACAGCGGGCGGAATACAGAGAGGCCCTGAACACCCTCGGACTCAAAATGAGCACTGAACGCGTCTACGTTAAATACGCGTTTAGAAAGCTCGCCTTCGAGTGCCACCCCGATCTTCACGGCGGCAACGAGGAGAAAAAACGCCAGTTCCAAGAACTCGTAAAAGCTTATCAGACGATTACCGAAGATCTGCCTTTAGCCCCTCCCCCGGGGCCAGAGAAGACTTCCCCCACCCAGGGCCGCGATCTACATTTCCGCTTGCGGCTGGCTTTCCTACAAGCGGTCCTGGGAGGGGAGGTCTCAATGAACTACATCAGGCGCGCCGCCTGCCCCTCGTGCCGAGGCGGGAGACGACGTGTCTGCCCAAAATGCTCGAACATGGGACTCAGCGATGCCGATGCCCAAATCAAGGTAGATGTTCCTCGGGGCATTGAGGACGGCGAAATACTCCGCTTCAGGGGCTCGGGCAACGACGGCCTCGAGGGCGGAACTGCGGGGGATTTATATCTGCTGGTTTCGGTGGACGAGCATCCGGCCCTGAAGCGACGCGGGCTAGACATCTACAGCGAGGTAAAACTGCCCGCCTCTCGGTTTCGGGAGGGCGGCCCGCTTGAAGTCTTCACCATCACCGGAAGCCAAAAAATTTCACTGTCCCCATTCACCACCCCGGAGCGGATCTATCAGCTCAAAGGGCTCGGCGTCACGCGAAACGTAGGCGATTTCACCGAATGCGGCGACCACTTCGTGCGCCTCACCGAATTCAGGGCAAACATCACCAAGGATTCCGGAAAAGCGCCGCAAAACAGCCTCATGAATGGCGCGGCTGGCAGCCGCTAGAACGGGAGTAAAATAAAATGGTCATCGACGGCCAGGCCGGAGACTTCGGCTTCACCGAGGGCGCAGAGCGCGAGGATTATTCCAGGCAGCGCCGCTCGCGCATCCGGGATCGCTTCGAATTCCACAAAAACCGCTTTTCAGGCTCGGACAACCCCGCCACGCGGGTCATCGACCTCGAGCCCATCGAGTCCACGCAGGTCCAGAGCGCCCTCAACGAGGACGAAGCCACCCACCAGCAGTCCAAACTCCACCGCGGCAACATTATCAACATTCAGATTTAGAAAATTACCGGCCTTTTAACCCACCTCCGAGAAATCTAGACTTCAAAACCACACACCTTCGAAAATTTTCATTCTTTTTATTTTCAATAGCTTAACTGGAATTACAAAATTTTCATCCAAGATAACTATTGACAAAAACAATCCCACGCCTAATATATGTAGAGTCTTAATATTAAACAAGGAGGGATGTTGATGAAAACGGCACAAAAAACTATCAGGCTTCCGGACGCAGTGGATAAAGCCTTTGGGGACATGGCCCGGGCCCAGAAAATGGAGCCCGCGGACTTGATGGCGGATGTCCTCTCTGAATTTGCCCTGAAAGAAGGAAATCTGGGAAAGGAGGACAACCAACAAGTGAGAGCGGAAACAAAACTCAAGAAAACAGCAAGAGAACTGGCTCAGAAAATCTGTGCTGAATCTTTTGAGCCCAACGTAACATTGAGAGTTTTTCAGAGGCTTCAAAAAGATCCTGAGCTTCGCACCCTCTACGAAAAGACCATCGGAGCGGATGGGAAAGTACGTGGGAATCACACCAAGGCCCGGATCAACCGCGCCCTGGGAAGCATCATCAAGGTTGCGGTCGGCGGCACAGCCCGCACAGAAGAAGGCAACCGCGTTTCAATTCAGGTTAATGATGAGTTCATCTTCAACTACACGCCTCTTATGCCAACAGGCACAAACTAAGAAGCGCACTAGTTGAATTTGGGGGGAGCTTCCGTCGTCGCTCCCCTCTCCTTTTTCCCAGTAATGGGAGTTACAAATGCCAAGCATTCTGGACGGTGTAAGTGAAATCGTAGACCAATTTTTCGAACTTGAAGAAATCGGCAAACCACCTCATTACGGCCACATTTCTTCGTGCAAAAAATTATCGAAAAACCCACCAATAGATTTAAACGGAATTGACCTTTTACAAAAGATGTACGATCAAATTCTTAGCAACTGGGGTCGCTTAAAAAATACGCATGAAACCCAACCTTCCCAGGAAAACTGGCGATTCACGCAAAACCCTTATATCTCAGAAGACAATGACAGCCCTGAAGTGGGTCTTGAGCGATATTTCATCAAAATCGCCGATGAGCTATGGGCTAACCAAGTCCCTACATCATCCGGCCTTCTCGGACCTGATGCCAACAAGCATACGAAGATCGACATGGTGTTTAAGAGCAACAAAAAAGAATTCGAATTCATAGAGCTGAAAATACATTCGAACCAACCTCTATACGCCGCAATCGAAATCATCGGTTATGGGATGATCTATCACTTCACCATGAACCACTTAAGCAACCTTGGATATTCGGACAGCGGCAAGGAAATTTTAGAAGCAGAACACATTCACCTTAAGGTGCTGGCACCGAAAGATTATTACACCGACCACAACATGCGGTGGTTGGAGAACATGCTTGATAAAGGATTAGCAGATTTTCATTCTCTAAAAGAATGGAAGATGGATTTCAGATTTGAGCGGCTTCCAGAACCAATAACCACCGCCACCAAAGAAATTGATTCCCAACTGGCCCGAGCGGCCATCAAAGGGCGGAGCCCACTGTACCCTTAATCCGCGAGTGCAAAGGTGTGGCGGCGGAAGGGGACGTTCAACTCCTCGCGGGCGACCTGCTCGCAGGCCTCGATGTCGATGAGCCCCGGCATGTCCACGGCGGTAACCTCAACGTCGCTGAACTGGGTTTTCGCCTCGGAGATGAATTCCTTAATGGAGGGATAGGGGTTCTCAATATCCTTTGTCTTGCAAACTTTCTCGTAGGCCTCTGGGCTCTCGGCCTGAAGACTGATCGACACGGCATCAACAAGGCCAGAGAGCTCCGCAATAATACTCCTGCTATTCACGCGGCTTCCCAGCCCGTTCGTCACAAGGCGGATGCGGCGCGCACCTTTTTCCTTAAGCGCCCAGGCAACCTCCTTTAGTTCATCGAGCCGCAACGTTGGCTCGCCGTAGCCGCTAAATACGACTTCATCGTACCCGGAAGGATCGCCCGCCGCTGCGATAATAGCCGCCGCGTCCGGCTCGCTCTCAAGTGTGAGGTCGTGGCCCATAAACACCTTGTCGCTTAGTAGCCCGCAGAAGAAACACGCGTTGTTGCAGCGATTGGTGATGTTGAGATAAAGCTTGCCGCCCAGCGCGTAGGCAATAGTGCCCGCCACGGGCTCGGGGCCAATTTTGAACAGGCGGCGCACGTTCATCGATGTAGCTCTGGCCACTTCCTCAAGGCTAAGGCCCTTCACCTCAGCGAGCTTTTGCGCCACCTGAATTGTATAGGCGGGCTCATTGCGCTTGCCGCGGTTGGGAGGCGGGGTCATGTAGGGACTATCGGTCTCGACAAGAATCCGCTCGATGGGCACGTCGGCGAAAACGGCCCTTAGCTCGTCTGATTTCTCAAAAGTTATTGGCCCGGCGGCACCCAGGTGAAGGTCGAGGCCAAGAAATTTTTTCGCCATCTCGGCATCGGAGCTAAAACAGTGCACCACGCCACCGACACGCCAGACCTTTTCTTCTTCAAGTATTTGATACAAATCCTCATCGGACTCCCTGTTGTGGACAATAACCGGCTTGCCGATTTTCACGGCCAGGCGAATCTGCTCCCGGAACCAATGTTTCTGGAGTTTTTGAGGCGATAGGTTGTAGTGGTAGTCAAGCCCGATCTCGCCGATCGCGACAACCTTTTCATTCTCAGCAAGCGATTTGATGGGTCCTGAGGATTTATTAGCGAACGCTTTTGCCTCGTGGGGATGCACACCAACGGCGGCGTATACACCCTCGAACGATTTGGTGATGTCGAGCGCTTTTCGACTAGAGTCGAGATCCGAGCCGACGGCGATGATGGCGCCGATGCCCTTTGAGAAGGCAAGGTCGAGAACACGCCGGCGATCGCTATCGTATGCGCCGTTGTCGATGTGCGCATGTGAATCAACCAGAAGGGCTCCTCCCTCAAGGGCGATACCTTCAAGTGCAGCCGGATCGGCGAGTTCTAATTTTTTTTCGGGGACATCCCTCGGCGGCTGCGGGGAGGGAGTCCGATTCTGAGATTGGGGTCCGCGCCCACGACGCCTCCGTCTGGGACGGCCGCTTCCCGCGCCCTCTCCCGGGCTCCCCGCACGAGGCTGACCTCCCCGAGGCTGACCTCCCCGAGGCTGACCTCCCTGAGGCTGACCTTCACGCGGTTGGCCTTCCTGGGACGCACCTTGCTGGGGTGAGCCTTGTTTATCCGGGTTTTGCTGGCCCGAATCCGAACGAGGCGCTCCTGCTCGATTCCGATTCGGTCTCCCCCGGCCTCGTCGCCTTCGTTTGCCGCGTGTGTTACCACCCGGCGCAGGAGATCCATTCTCGGGTTTGCTTGGTTCTTTTGGACTATCCATTCTCGCCTCTTTCGTTATCCTTCATGCGCCGTGGTCAACTGACGCGGCTTCCCGAGGAGATACCATCCGGGATGCCAACAAGCTTGAGGCCATTATCATCCTTGGCGGCAAGCAACATCCCTTGGGATTCAACACCCATGAGTTTTACTGGCTCAAGATTCGCCACGACAACTACGGTGCGACCGATGAGCTCGGCGGGCTCATAAAACTTAGCGACCCCGGCAACAATCGTGCGGCGCTCCTCGCCAATTGAGACTTCTAGCTTCAACAGGTTTTTCGACTTGGGTATATTTTCGGCGGCCTCAACCTTGGCGACCCGCAACTCCACACGGCGAAAATCGTCGATGGTGATGAGACCTGCGCTTTCGGTGTCGCCTCCTTTTTCCTTTTTCTTCCCGGAAGATTTTTCCTTGGGAGCGGCCTCTCCGTCGCTCTCGCCCTCCGATATCCGCGCCGCCACTTTTTCCTCAAGCGCGGCCCGCGCGTCCTCTTCAATTCTGGGAAACAGGGGCTTGCCCAGTTTCGTTTCAAGGGCCTCAGGCAAAGCGTACAGATCCACCAGCGTCCCGAACGTCGCTGCGAGCCAATCATCGCCCAAGCCAAGCTGGAGCGCGATGCTGTCCGCCGTCTCGGGCATAACGGGTGAAATCATGGCGGCAACTACTCGAAGAGCCGCCCCGGCATGATAGAGCACCGAATCGAGCCGCTCCTCGGGCCCGCTCTTTGCGAGCGCCCAGGGGGCGGCAGCATCAATATATTTATTGGCCGCAGAAATAATCTCCCAGGTGGCGCGAAGTCCCGCCTGAAGATCAGTCGCCTCCATCTCTGACTCATAGCGCTGGGCGGCATTTTGAGTAGTTGAGGCAAGCGTTTTTTCAATCTCGGTGTCGAGCGCGGCGTCTCCCCGGCCTATTTTCCCTCCGCGATAGCGTTTGACCATATTGAGGGTGCGGTAAAGGAGATTACCCAAATCATTGGCCAGGTCGCTGTTGATCCGGTCGATGAGATGGGCGTGTGAAAAATCGCCATCCGAGCCAAAGGGAATCTCGCGAAGGATGAAATAGCGGAAAGCGTCCACCCCGTATTCCTCGATGAGCCAGTGGGGGTCCACAGCGTTGCCCAGGCTCTTGGACATCTTCTGGCCCTCTATCGTCCACCAACCGTGGCTGAACACCTGGCCGGGAAGCGGGAGGCCCGCCGACATCAAGAAAGCGGGCCAGTAAACCGAGTGAAATCGGAGAATGTCCTTACCGATGAAATGCTGATCGGCAGGCCAAGCGGTGCCCTCCGGGAAGCCGTCCTCACCCACGCCCTCGGCACCGAATCCGGCAGCGGTCGCATAGTTGCTCAGCGCATCGAACCACACGTAGATGACATGCGCCGGGTCATCAGGCACCGGGATTCCCCACTTAAAACTCGTCCGGCTCACCGACAAATCGCGAAGCCCCCCCGCGACAAAGCTTATAATCTCTTTACGTCGCCCCTCGGGTTGGATGAATTCCGGATGCTTCTCGTAGTACGCCAGAAGAGGCTCCTGGAATTTACTCAAGCGAAAGAAATAGCTCTCCTCGCGCACAGACTCCGCCGGGCGCCCGCAATCGGGACACTTGCCGTCATCAAGCTGGAGATCGGTGAGGAAGTTCTCGCACGAGACACAATACTTGCCCTCGTACTCGTCTTTATAGATGTCCCCGGCCTTGCTCACCCGCCGCCATATCTCCTGGACACCCCGCTTGTGGCGCTCCTCTGTTGTTCGGATGTAGTCGTCGCACTGGATATTGAGTTTTTTCCATAGGGCGCGAAACTTTTCGCTGTTCTCGGTTGCAAAGGCGAGGGTGTCTTTTCCGGCATCGAGGGCGGCCTGTTCTAATTTCTGGCCGTGCTCGTCGGTGCCGGTGAGCATCCGCGCAGCCTCCCCCCTCAAGCGATGAAAGCGCGCCTTGGCATCCGTGGCCACGGTCGTATAGGCGTGGCCCAGGTGGGGCTTGTCGTTAACGTAGTAGATTGGCGTCGTGACGTAAAAA
Source organism: Nitrospinaceae bacterium (assembly GCA_018669005.1). Taxonomy (NCBI): domain Bacteria; kingdom Pseudomonadati; phylum Nitrospinota; class Nitrospinia; order Nitrospinales; family Nitrospinaceae; species Nitrospinaceae bacterium. Next base: position 61,982 of record JABJAL010000034.1, on the reverse strand, counting down.
GGTTTACCGCTCATAGCGACTTCAAAACTGCCTCTGTTATTGGTTAAGGGGGCGCTAGCCGCCGATAGGATTCTTTAGGGTGTACTGGCCATTGGCCATGCGCTCAAGCCCATCGGCATGAACTGTCATCCGCTCGCCGCCCTCAAGGGCCAAGGTCACTTCCTCGGCGAGGATATCCTGCCGGATCACCATGGCGGGGACGTTGCATCCGCCCACCCGTTTTTTGGGCGCCGGCAGCCGCTTTTTCACTTCTACATAGTGGGCGTGCTCAAAGCGAAGGCAACACTTCAGCCGACCGCAAGCCCCCGAAAGCTTCGTTGGGTTCAAACTCAGATTTTGATCCTTAGCCATCCGGACGGAAACGGGATCAAAATTCTTCATGTAGCTGCTGCAGCACAACTCCCGCCCGCAATCCCCGCAGCCGCCCTTGAGTGCCGCATCATCGCGCACCCCGATCTGGCGCATTTCGACACGAATCGAAAAATTCTCAGAAAGCGCCTTCACAAGCCGCCGAAAATCCACCCGACCATCTGCCGAGAAGAAAAACGTGCCCTTTTTCTTCGAGAAGGCGTACTTCACATTCGTCAATTTCATCGGCAATTTCAATTCGACAATTTTCTTTTCGGCCACATTGAAAGCCCGATTCTCAAGGCCCTCGATAGAAACGCTGTTCTTTTCGTCCTCTTCGGTGAACTTGCGCATCACCTTCGGAAGCGGAGCCTTGTGGTAGCGCGCCTCCATAAACCGGGGAGCGTCAGCAACGACACCCGCCTCCTCGTAGCCATCGATAGTCTTGATGACCACCCGCGTTCCCGCTATGAGGCGCACATCGCTCGCAAGATGAAAAATGGGCTTCGGGTCAAAGCGCGACACTATCGGGACGATTTTTATCTTTTCGGGAGCCTGATTTTCATCAGGGTATAGTCGGACAGCTGAACTTCCACCCTCGCTAGCGTTTTCAATCATAATATAACCCTCATCCAGCCGCGCCCACGGTGCCGCGCAGCGATATAACCAAAGATTCGAGTGTCAGGGAAGGATTCGTGTTGATCACCCCAACATCCCGGGTCGCTTCCTGGACCCAATCCACCGAACGGATCAAGCCGGGTACCCCCCACCTGCCGCCTATCGCCCGAAGCGCCTCAACCACATCTGCGTTCCAGGGCTCCACGGCATCCGGGGCCACCTCAAGAATCAGTATATCCCGAAGTAGACCTAAAAGCATTTCAAGAAACTCAAGAACATCGGCCCGGCTCGACCCGCCCCCTGCCTGGCTGGCCGCAAGCCCGAGAAGGCCCGCCTCATCTGCCTTTCCCGGCGGTGCCGATAGCCCGTTGAGAAAGGAAAGCGCCGCCTCGCGCCGCTCCTCAAGTGCACTCTGATCAGCACCAAAGGCTTTTCCTAGCCGTCCCATGCTCAGCGAAATCAGCTTGTCGAAATCCACCGCCTCATCCGCCAGATGCGCAGAAAGAATCTGGCGCTGCTCATCGCGACCAAGCGCCCTGAACCTGAGTTGGCGACACCGAGAGAGAACCGTGGGCGGCAAGGCATGCAGATTGGGCGTGACAAGAATGAACACTGCATCCTGGGCAGGCTCCTCAAGCGTCTTCAAAAAAGCGTTGAACGCCTGAGTCGTCACCCGGTGGGCATCGTCCACGATGAACACCATGCGGCGGCCCTCCTGAGGCCGCTGATAGGCCCGCTCCAGCACCTGATCGCGAACGGCCTCGATACCAATCGATTTCTTACCTTTCTCGGGAACGACCTGAATCACATCCGGGTGCGAGCCGCGCTCCACCTTCTCGCAAGCCTGACATGTTCCGCATGGAGGCGAATCCCCACCACACTGGAGTGCACGTGCGAAAATCGACGCTGCCGTCGCCTTGCCGCACCCCTCCGGGCCCCAGAAGGCATAGGCGCCCGCCACACGGCTCGCCGCAAGATCCCGCTGGAGCGAGTCTACGGCAGTGTCTTGACCTTGAAGGAATCTCCAGTCCATCCGAATGCCTTCGTTACTGTATCGAGTATACGGGTATGCACTTCCTCAATGGTGCCCGTCGGAATTAACCGAAATCGATCAGGCTCCCGGCGTGCAATTTCAATGAATCCCTGCCAAACACGCTCGTGAAAAGCCAAGCTTTCGCCCTCAAGCCGATCTCCCTCGGCCCCGCCCCGTGCGCGGCGAAGACCCTCCTCCGGCGAAGCTTCGAGCAAAAGTGTCATATCGGGCACCAAGCCTTCAGTCGCACGAACGTTCATTTCCTCAACAAGTTCCAGAGAAAGCCCGCGCCCGTAAGACTGATATGCCGTCGTCGAATCATAGAACCGATCACAAAGAACATGATCGCCCGCCTCAAGCGTCGGCCGAATCACCCGGCTAACGTGCTGCGCCCGATCCGCCTCATAAAGCAACAACTCAGCGAGAGGTGATACCTCCTCATCTCGGGGAGTAAGCAGTACCTCTCTTACACCGGCCCCGAGTTCAGTGCCGCCCGGCTCTCTCGTCACCCGGACGCCAAGGCCCACGCTTTTCATCCACTCATGCAAAAGGCCCAATTGGGTGGATTTTCCCGCCCCCTCGGAACCCTCGAAAGTAATGAATCGGCCCGGCAAATTACTGCCTCCAAATTTCAGGTGCATTGGGCAAATGAGCGGCTCTTGATTCAGGCCCAAAGCCTATCACACCGCTCTTATAATCAATCAGTTCTTGAGTTGCTCGGCTTGATCCAGTTTGCGGTAGATCGTTCGGGTGGCAATACCCAGCCGGCGGGCAGCGGCGCTTTTGTCCCCCCCCGTGCTTCTGAGAGTTTCAAGAATTACCCGGTGCTCGACCTCGGCCAAAGGCGTTCCCACCGGGATACTAATGATGGGGACACCGGCCTCGACCGCCTCGGTTTCGTCAGACACACCCCCCTTGGTGATTGCCGGCGGCAAATCATCGAGAGTCAACACCTCGCTTCTGCCCAGCACAATGGCGCGCTCCACCGTATTTTCGAGCTCGCGAATATTCCCCGGCCAATCGTAGTTCGTCATCGCCTCAACCGCATCACGCGAAAAACCGCTTACCTGCTGGTTGTTCTTGGCCGAAAAACGCTGAATGAAATGTTCGACCAGAAGCGGGATATCGCTCCGCCGATCTCGAAGCAGCGGCAAATTGATGCTGATCACGTTTAAGCGATAGTAGAGGTCCTCTCGAAAGCGGCGCTCGGCAATGGCCAGGGCAAGATCCTGATTCGTCGCCGCAACGATGCGAACATCCACCTTGATAGTCTCGTTGCCGCCGAGGCGCTCGAACTCGCCCTCCTGGAGTACACGGAGAATTTTCGCCTGAAGCGGCATCGGCATATCCCCAATTTCATCGAGAAAAAGCATCCCTTTGTCTGCGAGAAAAAAGCGCCCCTCCTTTCGAGAGACAGCGCCCGTGAACGCCCCGCGCTCGTAGCCGAACAATTCACTCTCAAGCAGATTTTCCGGCAGGGCCGCACAGTTGACCTTGATAAACGGCCCCTCTACCTGCTCGCTCGATTTGTGAATGGCGTTGGCTACAAGCTCTTTACCTGTGCCGCTTTCCCCGAGAATGAGAACATTGGCCGAGGTCGGCGCCACCTGCCGAATTAATTCCTTAACCTCGTGAATGGCCGCGCTATTGCCAATGATGCCGTGCGAGTCAGTCAGATTTTGAAGCTTCGCGCGAAGATCTGCGTTCTCCCGGATAAGGTCTTGCTTTTCGCGCGCCTTGGAAATCGCCTTCAGAACAACAACACGCTCAAGCGGCTTGGTGATGAAATCGTAGGCACCCTCGCGCATGGCCTCAACAGCGGTCTCGACGGTGCCGTGCCCCGAGATAAGAATCACCTCTGTCTCGGGGCTTTTACGCTTCAACTCCTTGAGGAGCGATATCCCATCCATACCAGGCATCTTGAGATCCGTTATGACCAGATGTGCGGGCTCGGTTTCGAAAATCTCAAGGGCCGTTTCGGCATCATGAGCAAAGGAAACGCGGTAGTCCTCCTTGGCGATCATCTTCTCGAGCGCCTCGCGGCTACCGCGCTTGTCATCAACAACCATGACCTGAATTTCGCTGTTAGACCTCATGCCTTAGTCTCCACCGGCGCCACCGCCGGAAATTCAATATGGAAAGTGGTCCCCGCTCCCTCCTGGCTTGAAAAGCGGATGGAGGCCCGATGCTCGGTCAGAATCTGCTGCGTCAAAACAAGACCGAGCCCAGTACCACTCGCCTTTGTCGTAAAAAACGGGGTGAACAAAAACGCCTGCTCCCCGGCGGGGATTCCCACCCCTTCGTCCTCGACATCGATACCCACACCACCCTCTGGGCCTGGGCGGGTGCGAACCGTAAGCCTGCCGCCATTGGGCATGGCGTCAAAGGCGTTGAGAATGAGATTTTGAAGCGCCAGGCGAATCTGCGTCTCGTCGAATTCAACCTCTGGCGCATCGAGGGACAGCTCCCGCTCAATTCGTATCTTTCGGCTCGACGCCTCCTCGCTGTAAAAACTCAAAAGTTCATCGAACACATCGTTGATGAATCCTACCCGCCGCTCCGAGCGCGGCATCCGTACGAACTTGAGATAATCATCCGTCACCTGCCGAAGAATATCCACTTCGTGCCGAATCGAGCGGAGAAGAGCCCACGCCTCGGAGGTCTTCTCATCGTCGAAAGCGCCCAATTCATCTCCGAGCAACTCGGAATTCAAATTAATGGCGGAAAGTGGATTGCGTATCTCATGGGCAACCTGGGCGCTCATCTTGCCCACGATGGAGAGCCGCTCTTGCTGAAGAAGTTGCTGCTCCAGCTCACGCCGCTCAGTCACGTCCTTGATGTAGAGAATGACCTGCCTGACCGGCCCCTCGCTACTAAAAATCGGGTAGCTATAAAGCTCTATGTCTCGCCTTTTCCCATCGGGCATCAGGACAGAGCGATCGGCAAATCCTCGCTGACCACTCTCAAAAGTATGCTCAACAACATTGTGGTCTGCCAGGCCTTCAGGAAAAACCCCATCCCCCTCCCCGCTCCAAGTGCGATATAGCAAATCGGCGATCTCACAGCCAAGAAAACGGCTCATCTCCCGATTCACCGTGAGGATCTTAAAATTCTTATCCAGGATACAGATGCTGTCAGTAATACCATCGAAAAGGGCCTGAAGGCGCGTTTTGCTCTCAAGAACCTGGCCCGACCAATGGAGACGATTCTCCATCCGGATGCGGCGACGCTCGCGATCAAGGAGGAGCAGGGCGGCCACAACTATCACAACAAAACCAAAGCTGGTCAGAATAAAACTTTTTCGGAACACCCGCCGAACCAGATCGCCCACCTCGGACGAGGACGCCGTGACGGCCAAGGTCCATTGCTCTTGCCCGACGAGAATCGGCGAAAATGCCGTTAGGGTTCGGCCCCGGCGCGTTACCTTTCCCGGTCGAAAATCATGATGCCACTCAAAACCGCGACCTCCCTGGCGCATCTGGACCGCAATTCGCTTGAGACGCTCATCCCCGAGGCGCTCGGCAATATCTCCGATTCGTTTTCCCTCAAACATCCGGAAACCGGGCGCGAAGAGAATTCGTCCAGAGGCATCTAAAAGCCAGGCACGGCCTTTCAATCCCGACTGAACAGGATCGACAAAAGAGGTGCCCAGATCATCAAGCGTCACCTTGACGTAAAGCCAGTCTCCACCCCCGACCGGGGCGGCGTCAAAGATATATTTCGGCTTGCCGTTCTTTCGGACAATCAGGAAACAAAATCGGACACGCGAGGAACATTGCGACAGGAGGGCAGCATACTCTTGGTTCGTCAGATCGAGGGAGCCTGAATTTTCACTCAGATAGCCGACCTCGCTGACGCGGAGCCGCCCCCCGAGGCGCTCGAACAGACCCGCGATGGAACTCATCCGCCCTGGATGATCAGGACCAACCGTTCTGAGAAACCGAGCGCTATACCTAAGACTTGCGGAAAGCTCATCTAGAAAAGAGGCTATTCTACCGCTAGCCTGATCGGCGATCAGAAGCTGCTGGCGGTTGAACTGGTATTCGATATCTCTTGTGGCACCGGAATGGATTTTGAGTGAGATGGTAATTAAAACGATCAACACCGCCGTCACGCCCAGGACAACGAAATACTGGAATCGGCGGTTCACCCGGCGGGATTCTTGAATACCGGAGTTCTCGCCATTAACGGGCTCTTTGGTTACATTTTGCGCGGCCATCGCTCTTTCCACCATCTGACATACCCTACAAAACGATTAATGATATCATATTCAAAAGTTTATGAAGAAAATTTCAGAATATAGAAGGGGTGCATAGAACTAACATATAGTGCAAAGGGGAAATTGCATGAAACAAAATTTCTTGACAGCCTCTCCCCCCCTGTTTAAGCTCCATTAATAAGGTTAGCACTCCACCTACAAGAGTGCTAACCATACTTGTTCGCCCTGCCATGGGACTCGAAAAATCATGACCGATACGACTCTCTCGGCACGAACCCAAGAAGTGCTCCGGACGGTTGTGAACACGTTTATTGAGACCGGCGAGCCTGTTGGCAGTCGCACCCTCTCGAAGAAGATTCCAATCTCCTTAAGCCCGGCGACCATCCGCAACATCATGAGCGATTTAGCGGATGCCGGATTCATCACCAAGCCACATGCTTCGGCCGGAAGGCTGCCCACGGATTTGGGCTACCGGGTCTTCGTCGATGCCCTGATGAACGTCCACCACATCACCCCCGAGGAGCGTGAGTCCATTCAGGGGAGCACCGCCCGCCGCATGGCCCAGGTCGAGCAGGTCGTCACCCAGGCCTCACGAATACTCTCCGAACTTACAAACCAAGCGGGCATCGTCGTCCTCCCGGGGCGCGATCAGCTCATCTTCCAGACTATTCAGTTTATCCGCATGTCCAGCGAAAACCTCCTCGTCGTCATCGTCTCGGAGAGCGGCGTCATCCAGAACCGCGTCGTCCCCGCCGGGGAGGATCTTGAGCAAGAGGAACTCAACCGCATTTCGAGCTACCTGAACGAGGAGTTCGGCGGCCTCTCCCTCCGCGAGGTTCGCGTCCGCGTTTTGAAAAGGATGGGCGAGGAGCGCGACAATCTTGACCGGCTCTATAAACAGGCCGAGGAGCTCAGCCGCAGAACCTTCCTCGATGACGAGGAAGAGGGGGGCGAGGCGCTTTTCGTCGAAGGTGCATCGCGCGTTTTCACCCAGCCCGACTTTGCCGATGATTTCGACAAGCTACAGAACCTCTACCAGGCTTTTGAGGATAAGGGCCGGCTCATTCGTCTGCTCGACGGTTGCCTCAACTCCCAGGACATCACCGTCTTCATAGGCGCCGAAAACGATATCGACGGCATGAACGAATGCAGCGTCGTGGCGCGCTCCTACTCCATCGACGACAGGCCGCTGGGCACAATCGGCATCATCGGCCCCAAGCGGATGCACTATGACCGCGTGGTCTCCCTCGTCGAGTGGACGGCCGACGCCGTGAGCCGCCATATTTCGAGCAGCGACTACAGGCCCGAGACGAAGTAGCGACTGCTCCCTTTCTTTCATCAATCCCCCAAAATTCGGAGGCGTGCCACAAATGGCCCGAGACGCCTATGAAGTCCTAGGTGTTCCCCGGGGAGCCGGCGCCACCGAAATCAAAAAGGCCTACCGCAAACTCGCGCTTGACTACCACCCTGATCGAAACCCGGACGATAAAAACGCCGAGACCCGCTTCAAAGAGATTGTCATCGCCTACGAAACCCTCAAGGACCCCAAAAAGAGGGCCTCACACGATTCAGCCCCAAGAGGATCGCGAACCGGCGGCAAACAAGGAGATTACGGCCCCGAATGGGAAGAATTCTTCTCCCGTATTTTCAAATCCCGGCGAGACGGAGAAGACCCACGCAAGGAAGCCGCGCCCCTCCGAGCACCCGGCGGCGATCTTCAAGCGCGACTAGAGATTTCGCTCGAGGAGGCGGCAACGGGCGTGGGGAGGGAAATCGAAGTGCATCGACGAGTTGTGTGCCAAAGCTGCCAGGGCAAAGGGGTGGACCCCGGTGCCCAGCCCTCCGAATGCATCCACTGCCGGGGCTCTGGCGAGGTACGCTTCAAGCAAGGGCTGGCCGAGGTTTCGATTCCCTGCTCAACCTGTATGGGCGAGGGCGTCCACATCCGAGAGAAATGCGCCGCCTGCAGGGGTGCAGGTCGCAGGCGAGAGCGAGAGCGCATTCGCGTAAAGGTGCCCGCCGCCGTGGAGGAAGGCACCCAGCTCAGGGTTCGCGGCAAGGGAGATGAAGGCGAAGACGAGGCAGGCGATCTCCTCGTCACTGTGCGGATAAAATCCCACAAAATATTTGGGCGCACGGGGAACGATATCCTCTTCAACCAGCCCATCACATTCACCCAGGCGGCACTGGGTGATGAAATACTCGTCCCCACCCTCGAGGGCCAGGTGAAGGTTCGCATACCGGCTGGCACCCAGACAGGTCAGATATTTCGCCTCAAAGAAAAGGGACTCTCCCCGGCGGGCGGGCGCACCACAGGCGACCAGCTCGTCACCGTCACCGTCGAGACCCCCATTCGCCTCAACAAAAAACTACGGGAGCTCCTAAGGGAGTTCCAGCGCTTCTCCACCGCCTCGACCCACCCGCTCGCCAAGCGCCTTCTCGACAAAGTAAAGGCCTTCCTGCGCTGATTGCCGAATCGAAGCGCCCCACTTAAAGTGCTCTAATCTGTAGTCTTTATTCTTCATCTGAAGGAGAAAATCCAATGACAAGCGATGCCGAGGCAAGAATCGAGGAATTCGTATCCAATCACGCGAGCTGACCGGCAAGGTCACTGGCAAAGGCGAGGGCAGCTCGATCTCCATTGAGTTCACCGGGACCAATCAATTCGACGAAGCGGCAAGCTCCGGCTCGGCCGAAGTCATATTACCGCTCAAAGGCTAGCCCTTCGGGCAGCTATCACCTAAAGGAAGACCCCTGATGCCCGCATGGATGGAGCTTCTCGCCCAGGTATCCGGAGAGCTCGCCGAGGAAGCCTCGGCCCGTTTGATTGAAGCGGGGGCCTCCGCAGTTGAGACACGGGACACGCAGCCCGGCGTCTGTCTGTTGATCACCCATTTTCTCCTTGAGGCAGGGGCAACCCAAAAACTGCGGGCCTCAGAGGCCGCGCTCGCCGATATCGGAATCCCACCTAGCGCCATTGCCGTGCGCAACATCGAGGAAGTCGATTGGGTTACCCGCTCACGTGAAAGTTTCACGGCCCGGCCCTACGGGGAGCGCCTCTGGGTGCGCCCGCCCTGGGATGCGCCCGGCGCGCCCGAGGGCCGCCAGGAAATTATCCTTGAGCCCTCGCTCGCCTTCGGAACCGGACGCCACCCCTCGACAACGCTGTGCCTCGAGGCCATTGATCGAATGTGCGCCGCCGGGGCGCCTGAACGATTTCTCGACATTGGCTGCGGCTCGGGAATCCTCAGCGCGGCGGCCCTTAAACTCGGGGCAGGCCAGGCCCTAGCGCTCGATCTCGATCCGGAAGCAGCGGACACCGCCCTCAAGCTCGCAAAAGAAAATGATCTTACAGGCCACATGCGGATACTCACCGGAACGCTTGAACCTACTACTGCAGGCGATTGGTGGGGGCGGGTGGACATGCTCGCCGCGAACATTTTTCTCAACCCTTTAAGAGAGCTTGCGCCATTGATGTTTGGAGTGCTGGCCTCGGGGGGCCGAGGCATCTTGAGCGGCATCGGCTATGAGCAGGCAGACGCCCTGGCCGAAATTGTCGAGGCGGCGGGACTCACCGTAAGCGGCAAAAAATATCATGACGAATGGGCTGCGGTCGAGATTGAAAAACCATGAGTGCCGATCGGCTCCGTCTTTTTTATACCGAGGCATCGCAAATCACAGGCGATGAGGCGCTGATAACAGGTGATGAAGCCGCCCATCTCGTGCGAGCGCTCCGCATGAAACCGGGCGAGCAGTGCCGCCTCGCCACCGAGGCGGGCGATGAATTCATTGCTGAGATTTCCAATGTTTCACCTAAAGAGGTAAGCGCAAAAATCATCGAGCGGCTTGGTAGGCGCCCTCCCCCGCCACTTTTAGTCACTCTGGGTCTGCCGCTCATCAAGGGCGAGCGATTTGAGTGGGCTCTTGAGAAAACCACCGAGCTTGGCGTGACCGCCTTTCGCCCGCTCGCGCTTTCTCGGTGTGAAGTGAAAATCCCCGCAAACAAAGCCGACGCGCGCACCACCCGCTGGGAGCGCATCGCCCGCGAGGCAGCCAAGCAGTGCGGGCGCATACCCCCGCCCCTGGTATTGGGCCCCGCACCGCTGGATGATTTTCTCTCTAATACCAAGGACGCGGACCTTAAGCTCATCGCCTGGCTCGGAGAGGGTCGCCTCATGGCCACGGAGGTCATCGCCGAGACCAGGGCAACGAAAAAGGAGGATGCCCAAATAAGCGCCGCCCTCATCCTTGGTCCCGAGGGCGACCTCACGCCCGAGGAAGTCGAGGCGGCATGCGCGGCAGGCTTTATCCCGGTGGACATGGGCCCCCGCGTATTGAGGGCCGACACCGCACCCGTCGTGCTGGTCACGATGCTTCAGGCCGCTCTCGGTGACATGGCCTGATTTTGACAGCCAGGTGCACTTACCCGGATAATCATTCCAACAGGCGTGCGCCCCGGCCCGTATAAGCCGGGGACTTGAAGTAAGACCCCCGCGACTCTACGGGGGTTTTCTTTTTGGTGAATTGTTCAAGTAAACATTTATCCATGCGGATTGACGCCCCGCCGCCTCGGGTGCAATCTTCTCTTACCTAAAATCACACCACGCTGAATCATTCAGGCTTAGGAGCATCTGATGAAAGTCATTATTGTCGGCGGAGGCGGACGCGAGCATGCGCTGGCCTGGAAACTGGCCCAGAGCCCGGAGGCCGAGGAAATTATCTGCGCGCCCGGCAATGCGGGAACGGCCACAATTGGCCGCAATGTGCCCACCAGTGCCGAGGACATCGAGGGCATCGTCACACTCGCAAAAGCCGAGGGGGCCGGTCTTGTCGTCATCGGGCCCGAGGCCCCTTTGGCAATGGGACTCGCCGACCGGCTTGAGGCTGAAGGCATCACAGCCTTTGGCCCCAAAAAGGGCGCCGCACGCCTTGAGGCGAGCAAAGCATTTTCAAAAGAGTTGATGCAGGAGGCGGGCATTCCGACAGCCGCGTTCGGGGTGTTCGAAAATCCTGATGAGGCGAAAAGCTTTGTGAGACAGCGCGGCGGCGGATGGGCCGTTAAGGCGGATGGTCTTGCGGCTGGCAAGGGGGTGCTCATCTGCCCGGATCCGGCCTCGGCCGAGCTCGCCATATCCGAGATCATGGAAAATCGCGCCTTCGGCGAGGCGGGCGAGCGATGTGTAGTAGAGGAGTTTCTCGAAGGCGAGGAAGCGAGCCTGCTTGCCTTTGTGGACGGCGAGACTGCCGTACTCATGCCCTCGGCCCAGGACCACAAACCCATAGGCGAGGGCGATACCGGCCCCAACACGGGCGGCATGGGAGCCTATTCGCCTGCCCCGGTAATGACGCCCGAGTTAGAGGCGCGCGCGATGCGCGAGGTTATCGAACCCACGGTGCGCGCACTGGCCAAGCTTGGCACACCCTATAAGGGGATTCTCTATGCCGGGCTAATGATCAAGGACGGAGATTTTAAAGTCCTGGAGTTCAATTGCCGCTTCGGGGACCCGGAGTGCCAACCGCTTTTAATGCGGATGGACTCGGATCTATTGCCCGTTCTTATCGCCTGTGCGACGGGCAACCTGGCCAATGCTGTGGTCTCGTTCTCGGTGGAACCTGCAGCTTGTGTCGTCATGGCTGCGGGGGGCTATCCGGGCGACTATCGAAAGGGCGACGTGATTAGCGGGCTTAATGAGGCCAATGCCATCGGGGGCGCGTATGTTTTTCACGCCGGAACCTCGGAAGATGAGCAGGGCCAGGCCGCCACATCTGGGGGGCGCGTTCTCGGCATCACGGCGCGAGGCCCCGACATCAAAACCGCGCTCGGGCGAGCCTACGAGGCCGCCGGGCTGATTCATTGGGACGATGCGTATTACCGGAAAGACATCGGCGCCAAAGCGCTCCGCCGTCTTCCATGACAACCGTCAAACAATCCTAAAGAGGGGGAGCCGTTGTGCAAGCGATAGTATTACCTGGGCCTGGAGAGCCTTTTGTGATGGAGGAGCGCCCGGACCCGAAACCCGGTCCCGGTGAAGCGGTGGCTAGGGTGCTGGCCTGTGGCTCGGGCCTCACAATTCAACACACCCGCGTTGGGCGCAACCATGGCGCGAACTATCCCGTCATCATCGGCCACGAGATCACGGGCGAGATTGTCGAGACCGGTACCGGAGTGAACAACCTTAAGGTAGGCGACCCGGTTACATGCTATTTCTACCTCGATTGCGGCCACTGCAAATGGTGCCTGAACAACAGGCCGACGCTTTGCTCGAACCTGGCCGGGCATGTTGGCCGCCAGATCGACGGCGGCTACGCCGAATACATCAAGATGCCCGAGCGCAACTACATCAAGATCCCAGAGAGCCTCGACTGGAGGGGCCGCCCGGCGGAGGTGGGCGTCATCGCCGACGCCCTGGCCACGCCTTATAAAGTTATCAGGCGGGCCCAAATCGCTCCGATTGACACTGTCGCCGTCATTGGTGCAGGCGGCGGCCTGGGCATCCATATGGTGATGATGGCTCACTGGGCGCGCGCTAGGGTTATTGCAGTGGACGTTGTTCCCGAAAAACTCGAGAAATGCCGCGAGATTGGCGCGAGCGAAACGGTGAACGCCTCTGACGGCAAAATGGTAGAGGCGTTGATGGACCTGACAGGTGGAGATGGGGTGGATGTCGTGGTGGACTTCGTCTCGAACGAGAAAACGCTCACCGATGGCGTCAGATCGCTCGGGCGCGGGGGCCGGCTCGCCACGCTGGGCGGGGGCGGCTCCAAAACACCCTTCGAGGCCGTGGGCGGCGAACTCTCGGGCAAGGAACTCAACATCATGGGCAGCCGCTACTGCACGCGCCAGGAGGTCAGCGACACGCTGGATATTGTGGCGCGGGGAGATGTCTGGCCACTTGTTACCGAAAAATACGGCTTCAACATTGGAGACGCCGAGCTTGTCCATGAGCGTCTTGAAAAGGGTGAGGTTATGGGACGCGCCGCCATAATGGTCGCCGGATAAATATCGCCTTTTAAGTCTGAACAATAAACGCCCCCACGATTTTCAAACCGTGGGGGCGTTTTATTGTTTCGTAGCGCTTAATTGACGACGTTCCAGCTTCCATCTGGCTGGCGACAGGCGGTTCCGTAGGCACGTTTGCTCTTGCCATCGATGACGACGGTCTGGGTGTACTCACGGCAGTAGCGACCTTGAGCATTTTGATAGGCGGGCTTCGGGATCACTGTACCGTGGGCATTTGAGTCCGGGTCGCGCCAGGGCACTTCGGTCTCCGAGCGGGATGTCTCTAGGGTACGGTTCGTCGTACTCGCAAGAATAAGCTGCTGGCGCTCGTCAAGTTGCTTGCCAATCTCGCCTCCGGCCAAAAGACCGATGATCGAGCCCGCGACGGTGGCAACTACCTTTCCCCTGCCCCCGCCAATTCGCGATCCGATGACACCGCCACCGATGCCGCCGAGAATGGCACCGAGCACCTGGCTCGAATTTTCCGCGCGCTCGTATGTGGAATATGTAGTGGTGGTCCCTACCGGCTGATAAACACGCTCAACATAAACAGGCTCACGATGAACGTGGCGGTGTCCCCAATGGTGGCCATAAAAGCCCGAATAAAATATAGGGGGTCGAAAGTGACGAGGACGAAAATGCCGAGAGCGGATGTGGCGCGCTCTAAAATGTCTGTCTCCGTGCCAAGCATCGGCGCTGCCTGTGAAAAAGAGCGCCCCGCCCATGATTCCCGCCAGCGCTATCACCATAAATCTTTTCATTTCGTAATCTCCCGGATTGTTGGACTCTCTTCCGGTCGCCCATATCGCCAATAGCCAAAAAAGTGCAAAACTTCATTGCTGCCGTTTTGGACGCGGCGGGTTCCCATTTCGATTCACCTTCAAAGAAAACAATACAAGTATTTTTATTTCAATTACTTACAAAGAAAATAGCTCGCCCCCCTCTAGTCTCCAACTAAAGAATCGACTAGAATTTAGCAAGCACTGACACATGACAAAATAAAGTTTACCTATAGGGAGAAAAGCGTGCAGAGCGGGATTCCTTTAGAGGACTGGGTCGTTGGACAAAAAATTACGACTCGCGGGCGAACCATCGCCGAGACGGATATCGTCAACTACGTAAATACGGTGGGCTACACAGAGAGCCTCTTTCTCGACATGGAATATTTGCGCGAAAAGGGACACGACAGGCGCATGGCGCCAGCGCTTTTAACCGCCGGGATAGCCGACGCACTCATCATCCAGACGGGCATCCTGCACAACTACGCCGTGGCGTTATTGGGAATAGACAATCTCGTCGCCCGGGCCCCGGTTTATGCGGGCGACACCCTGCGCGTCGAGGTGGAAGTCAACGAGACCAAAGCCTCCACGAGCCGCCCCGACAGGGGCGTTGTCGCCAGCCACCAGAGAGTCATCAACCAAACGGGCGAGGTTGTGCTTGAGTACGATGTAAAACGAATGGTTCTTCGCGAAAAATCTGTTTAAACGCCGCCGCCTAGATTTCGAAAAACTTTTTCGCCGTACCACTCCAGATTTTATCGGCGTCGGGCTCTGAGAGTCCCAACTCCCCGACAATCTTCACATGCGCCTCAACGGGCACCCAGGGGGCGTCCGAGGCAAACATGAGCCGGTCGGCACCCATTTCCTGAAGCGCGAGGCTGAGCGCCGTTGTGGAATGTGCTACGGCATCAGTGTGAATGCGCTCGAAATAATGACTCGGTGCATGGGAGATGTTGTCCCGTGGGCCCGGGCGGTTGCTCGAAAGACGGTCCACCCGGCCAATGAGAAGCGGCAGCGTTGCCCCGCCGTGAGGCAGGAGCACCTTGAGCCTGGGGTGGCACTCCATGATGCCCGAGAAAATGAGCCGAAGCGCGGCGATGCTTTCATCGAAGAGAAATCCAACCAGGGGTCCTAGCCAGTAGTCCGCATAAACGGCACCAGCGGGCGAGGGCCCCGGATGCAGAACGAGCGGGACATTGCGCTCGGCCAACAACGCCCAGACGGGGGCGAAGGCGGGATCGTCGAGGGGGCGCTTTCCACCGATGAAGGCGAATACCTGAAGGGCGATGAAACCTAGTTCGTCGATGCATCGCTCAAGCTCCCGGCAGGTCGCGTCGATGTCGCCAAAACCAAGGTTGGCAAATCCTTTGAAGCGATCCGGGTGCTTCGCAACGGCCTCGGCGATGCCGTCATTTCCGATGCGCGCCAGCTCGTCGGCGTCCTTGGGGTCCGCCGCGAGATCGGGGCCCGGAATATTGAGGCTGATCAATGCCAAATCGATATTATGCGCATCCATCTCTTCAATTTTAAGCCCGATATCCAGTATCGAGGGGGCCATCGGCAGCCGGGCATGCGTGGTGCCCTGGGCAAACCAGCTATCGCCCTCCCGCTCGAAGAAGGGATAATCTGAACGTTCGGCAAGGGCCTTCACATAACCGTCCGGCATATGGTGCGTCTGGACATCAATGCGCATATCGGTCTCCTGAATTCAAGATAAGATCGGATTTTCCGGGTTCCCCCCAGATTATCGGTCTCTTCGGGATGCCGCGCAAACATAAAATTAACGCCAGAATCAAGAGACTTCCGAGTCTTGACCTATGCCAAATACCCGATACAATTTTCTCATTCCGGGAAACCGCTTCGTTCCTGACACCTCTGCTGGCTGGCACGCCCTCGATGGTTGCCGATTTCCGGCCCGCAGGCACTTTTCTCGCAACGAAAAGGCACCTAAATGCTCGAACCCGTCGATAACCTAAGTTGGGACATCAGCGACCACATCGCCACACTCACCATCGACCGGCCCGAGAAGCGAAACGCGATGACCGACACCATGTATAGAGGAATGCGGCGCTGGCTTTTTACGTTGGACGAGTCGCCCGAGGTGCGGGTGATTATTGTCCGCGGTGAGGGACCCACTTTCTGCGCGGGCTCTGACGTGAGTTCATTTGGTGACAAATCCGGGCCCGAGCGGGAACGCCACTTCGGCTACACCGCCGATTTTTTCCTGGCCTTCTCCCAGATCAGCAAACCTGTTATTGCGGCCCCCCAGGGCTACGCGCTAGGCGGCGGAACAGCGCTGACGGCGGCGGCAGACTTTGCTGTCGCCGAGGAGGAAGCCTTATTCGGCGTTCCCGAGATTAAGCTTGGCTTCTGGCCCTGCACCATCATGCCCCCGGTGATTCGCGCCGTGGGTGCGCGCCGGGCGTATGAGTTATTCGTCACAGGTCGCCGCTTCGGCGCGGCGGAGGCCGTCGCCATGGGCCTTGTGACTAAGACCACGCCAGCCGGGCAATTCGAGGACGAACTAACCGCCTTCGCCACCCAGATCGCCGAGACAAGCCCGTATGCCGTTCAGATGGGCAAGCGGGCGTTTTATGAAATCGAGGGAATCGAGTACAACAAAGCCGTTCGCCTCATGAGCAAACTCATGCCCAATCTTCTCGAATCAGAGGATGCGAAGGAGGGCATCGCGGCTTTTTTTAAAAAGCGCAAACCAGAATGACATGACTGGCAGTCCGATGAACCGAACTAATCACTTTCATTTTATAGGGGAGAAACATGGAATCCACAGGCGTAGCAGTCATCGGAGCGGGCGGGATCGGCACACTCAGGGCCCACTCATGCTCTCAGATACCCCAGGTCGATTACCTGGCCATCTGCGACAAGGTGCCCGAAAAACTCGACACTCTCTCTGAGGCCGTCGGTGCGGACATGGCAACAACAAATTTCGAGGAGGCCATTCGAAGCGATCGCGTGGGCGCGGTCATTATATCAACCGATGAGGAATACCATCACGCCCCGGCCGCCCTTGCGGCCGAACTCGGCAAGCCTGTCCTGATCGAAAAACCATTTGTTCTTGATCTAGACGAGGCAGACGACATTTTGGCCAAAGCCGAAAAAAGCGGCGCCGAGATTTTCGTGGGCTACACCCAGCGCTTCCGCCGCCGCTACCTACACGCCAAACAGGCCGCCATGTCGGGACAGCTTGGCAACATTGTCATGGCGATGGGAAAAATCTACGTCACCCGCGCCGTCGGCGAGGCCGTCGCCCGCCGTTCACCAAACACCACGCCGTCAATCAACACCCTGACCTACATGGTTGATCTTATCCTTTGGTACATGGAGGGGAAAAAACCGGTCGAAGTCTATGCCAAGGCGGCGAGCTTTGTTTTCAAACCCTACAACCGAGATGATTTCCAGTGGCTGATCGTTACCTTTGACGACGGGAGCGTCGCCACCCTGGGGACAAGCTGGCTGCCTCCTCATCACTGGCCTGCTTACACAGCATCGATGGAAATCGACCTTCAGGGGACTGAGGGAACGCTCAACATCGACGATGCGCACCGGGACGTTGTTCTTGCAACGGGCCAACCAATCCCCTGCCCCTACACCCCGGAGCACGAAGTAAACGTCGCCTTCCTCGGCTCGGCAATGCCAGGCGATTTCATGCTGGGCGAATTCTTTGGGCCGATGAAAGAAGAATCCGATGCCTTCATCCGCCACGTCCTGGGCATCGGCGGAGTTGGCCTCTGCACCGGGGCAGACGCCCGGCAAGTACTCGAACTGACAATGGCCTCGGATCGTTCGGTTAAGGAGGGTAAAGCCGTCACCCTTTAGAACAAAGAACCATCAATTGGAAATTAACTGTAAAACCTTGAACTAAATTATAAGGAGCTATTGAGGTGGGCGAGAAACTTGGAATGATCGGATTAGGGAAAATGGGCCTTGCGCTCTCAAAGGAGTTTCTTGCAGACGGACACGAGATGCTCGGCTACGACGTTGATGAGGGCCGGATGAAAATGCTCGAGGGGCTGGGCGGGAAACGCGCCGCATCGGCCAAAGAAATTGCCGAACAGTGCGACATCACCTTCTCAATTCTCCTGAAGGAAGCCCACATCGAGGAAAATACGTTCGGGCCAAATGGTATCGTCGCGGCCGGAAAGAAGGGTTTAATTCACGTCGAAATGAGCACCATGAAACCCGCCTTTCAGGCAGATATGGGCAAGCGTCTCGCCACCACGGGCATCAAAATGCTTGACGCACCGATATCAGGTTCTCATCCCCGCGTGGCCTCACGCCAGATTTCGATGATGGTGGGTGGGGTTAAAGAGGCCTTTGACCGAGTATATCCGATACTCGACTCGATCACCTCAAGCGTTGTCCACATGGGAGAAAACGGCAAAGGCGCGACCATGAAGGTCGTCACCAATTTATTTGTTAATTCCTGCACGGCCTTGATATGCGAAATGCTTTTGACCGGTCGGCGAGCAGGTCTTGATGACGATGCGATGATGGAGTGCCTGCGGGCAAGCACCGTAAAGGGCACGATGCTGGAAAATGCCGCTCCTCGAATTATGAACCGCGATTGGGAAGCTCGTGGCGCGGTCGAAATATTCGTTAAGGACATGGGCCTTGCCATTGATCTGGCGAAAGAAAACGGTGTGGAACTCCAGGTCGTCCCTGCGGCTCGAAAAATGTTCCAGCGCGCAGAAGCTGCCGGATGGGGCAAGGACGATGCCGCCCGCGTCTTTGAGGTATACGAAGGCAAAGACAAGTAAACACTACTCTTAAAAAAAAACAGGAAGGATGGTGGCCATCGCACCACCATCCTTCCTGCGCCTTAAGACTAAACCCACGCTTTCCCCAAGCATATTAAAATATTCATCCGAACATATACCTGGCGTATTCAGCAAAGACTATGTCGCTACTACTCGGCTTTTTCTCAAAAAAACACCTTACTTCAAGAGTCCGCCCGAACGAGTTCTCTAACTCAGCGATGCGCCCGGCGAAAGAGCGTCGATGTCAGTCATAACCTCGACGAGGGCGGGCCTTCCTGCGGCAAAAGCCTTGTCCATCGCTGGCGCAATGTCCTCAGGTTTTTCCACGCGAATGGCAAAGGCACCCATGTCCTCGGCAATTTTAGTGAGGTTAACGTCTGTGAACTTCCACATCGTACCCCACTGATCCGAGGGATTCCCATCGTAGGCTTTCGTGTAAACGCCGATCTCCTGATTCATCGATTTGTTGTTGTTCACAACCGTCACCGAGTTGATTCCGAAGCGCACGGCCGTTTCCATCTCCTGGAGGTGATACCAATAGCCGCCGTCGCCGGTGAAACAGACGACCGGCCTATCCGGGAAAGCACACTTGGCCCCGAGCGAGGCAGGAAAGCCCCAGCCAAGAGAGCCTGCGCATCGGATGATGTCCCATTTCGTGGAGTCCATCCACAACTGCTGGGAAAGCCACATCGCCGAGTGTCCGGTATCGCTAACGACCAAAACATCCTCGGGCAGGCAATCGCTAAGCTCTTTGAGGACACGCTCCGGGCGCATCGGTGTGGCGTCAGAGTTTCGATACGGCTCAATCTCGGCCCGCCAGTCGGCCACCATCTTCTGCACCTCGGCCACCCAGGAACCCGCCTCTCTCTTATTCACTGCGCCAACCAGAGCCTCAACCGTCACTTTCGCATCACCCAAAACCGAAACCGAGTTCGGGTAGTTGCGCCCAAGATCGTTCGCGTCGATGCCAATTTGAATTATTTCGGTACCAGGCTTGGGCAGCTTCCAAAAATGGGTAAGCTGACCTCCTACCTCGGAACCAATGAACAGCACCAAATCTGAGGCGAGCATTGCTTTATTCGAGCAGCTTCTCGAATACGTACCCGGCACACCGCAATAGAGCGGATGGTTCTCCGGGGTGAGCGCCATCGCACCGGTTGAATTCAAGATGGGAATCTGAAGCTTCTCTGCGAGTGCAGTGATCTCGGCTCCCGCGCCCGACACCCGGGCACCGCCGCCAGCCACGATAATCGGTCTTGCGGCCGCCTGGAGGCGCTCGGCCACTTTTTCGACATCCGCTATGTCAGGTCGGGGCCGGTAGGCGGGAATGCTCGTGTGGCGCTCCTCGACGATGACTTCTTGATCGATAATATCGCGCTCGATCTCGCCGTGGTTGCCGTAGAACTGAAGGTTAACCGGACCCGGGTTTCCCGATGTCGCCTCACGGAAAGCCTGCCGCATCATATCGGGGATGCGATCTGCAGTATCAATCTGATAGTTCGCCTTGGTTGTGCACTCGAACATCGAAAAATCATCAATCTCTTGATAGGGGAAGCGATATTTCTGCTCGGAAAAGCGCCCACCAACGAGGGAGATGACCGGGCTGTGCGCCATATGGGCGTCTCTGAGCCCGGCAGCGAGGTTCGAGGCCCCAATCGCCTGGGCTCCACAGATACCAGGTTTGCCCGAAGCGCGTGCATAGCCGTCCGCCATATAAACAGCAGCCTTCTCTCCGTGGGTCATAATCCGCCGGATAGGATAGTCATCCATAAGCGCCAGCGTGTGGCTCAGCATCGAGGGCATGAAAAAATACGTGCTCACACCGTAGGCTTTCATAATTTCACACAAATACCGCGCACCTGACATTTCAGTCATTTCTAGCTCCTTGCAAGAGACCTCCAGCCTAAAACCATCGACCGGAACAAATATAAAAATTCGGTTGGACTTTTCCAGATGATAGAATTATCCGCCTTCCCCGGCATTTCGTCCACCTACGGAATGAATTTTCGGACGAGAACACCCACCATCTATGATAAAATTATGTAAGTTAAATCAGACCTATTTTTTTGTTTGAGGTTTCTGGTGCGCTATCTCGTCAGGGCTTTCGTCATAAAAGGCAAAGAGCGGGCACTGCTTGAGGCGGTCGAGTCAGGCTCTCTGGGCAAGGGCTCCATCGCCTACCCCACCTACATCAAATGCATGAAGAGCGCACGCCTCTTGGATAACGGTCAGGTACGCTGGATAGAGCCTTGTTATTGCCGAGAGGCGTTCGGCCCCGGCGGAGAGCTACTAGAGGAGCTTCCCTATTGGCGAGAATATTTCGAGGATTTCGACATTCGCTACACCACGACGCTCGAAAAATGCGAAGGCTATCCTAGTTGCGGAAGCTGTGAGTGCACTGAAAAGCTTGAGGGAAAGCTTGAAGTCATGGACAACCGTTTTTTCACAGCATTAAAAAAATAGCAAAAATACCAGCTTAATCGTTTTTTTCTTCTTTTTCTTTTTCCGCAAGAAATTCTGCCGATCGCCCCCAAAGTTTCGTTAGCTTCCAGCGATCGTGCAGCCACAAATATTGATCCGGGCATTTACGGACAAACTTTTCAATCTCTACGTTCATAAGCGTCGTCAGCCGCTCGATCTCAACAAGCGATTCCGCCTCTGTGTCGGGCACAATCGGGTCGCTCAAAAGCACCTCATATGCTCCTCCTCCAGGCTTTCGCACACAAGCAACCAGCATAATCGGGCGACCAAAGGAAATGGCGAGGGCAGCAGGTCCCGTCGTGGTGCTCGCTGGTTTCCCGAAAAACGGCACGTCGATTCCCTTCATCCCGGCATGCTGATCCGCCAGCAGACCAACCGATCTTCCCTTTCGTAGTGCTGTCCTGAGGTAGAAGAGCGCATTTCGCTTTGCAAGAATCTCTTGCCCTGAACCTGAGCGCATCTCGAATAGATGTTTTTCTAGTTTCGGATTGTCGAGAGGTCTCACAACAACCGTCACTGGTATTCGCGCAATTGTGGCACCGTGCACGATAAGCTCCCAGTTACCCAAATGAGGCACTACGAAAATGCACCCACCCGCCTCATCGTGCAGCTGCCTCGCTTGATCGAAAACAGACTCCACCCCATCGATCATCCGGCGAACTTCCTTTTCCGCGTCATCGATTCGAAAACGGTAGAGATACTTGACGCTTTCAAGCCCGGTCAGCACAAACGAGCGACAACTCGCCCGCGCCATACGGGCCCGCTCGTCCTCGCTCATGTCTGGAAATGCGATTTCAAGATTATTCAGAAGAATTTTTCGGCGACGTGGAGCTAGCTGGAAAACAGCAGCCCCGACAAGTCTGGCGAGGATATTACACAACCAGAGCGGGATCCATCGAATGATCGAGAGGGCACCAAAGACAGCGAAAAATTCAGCATTCTGCTGAAGGGGGCTTTTATCCTTGCTACGGCGTCGTTTTTTGCGGGGCTTCGCGGCCCGCCCGACTACCGGACTCACGGTGCCGATAAAAGTGTGGCGGAAGACTGGCCGCCAAGGCCATGACTCAGCGAAAGAAACGAGTCCCCCTCGATCACTCTTTCCTCGGCAGCGATATCGAGATTGTCGAATTCTTTTTCAGCCGTCTCGAAGCCCAGGGTAGGTGGAAGAGCACCCTCCCGGAGCGCCTTGAGACCGAGAATCATTTCAC
This sequence comes from Nitrospinaceae bacterium, assembly GCA_018669005.1. Taxonomy (NCBI): domain Bacteria; kingdom Pseudomonadati; phylum Nitrospinota; class Nitrospinia; order Nitrospinales; family Nitrospinaceae; species Nitrospinaceae bacterium. The sequence goes on along the minus strand of JABJAL010000034.1, from coordinate 39,518 downwards.
CCACATCACTAGCCGAACCCATGTGGCCCGTATGGGGTTTCCAGGCTGCAAGGGGCACTTCGCTCCCGCTCAGAAATTCCTTGAGCGCCCGCATTTCGGCGCGATCTCCCTTTTTGGTGCCGCTCCCATGCGGAAGGACAAAAGAAAGGTCGGTGGGGGACTTATCGCCCTCGCCCATCGCCGCCCGGCTCGCTCGGCTGACAGAATCGCCTGGCACCGAGATATGGGCACCCGACGAAACTTCCTGAAAATTTCCCGTGCCCAGTATTCTTCCAATTGGTTTTGCGCCTCGCGCCTCTGCAACCTCCGCCACCTCTAGCACCAGAGCAGCAGCCCCCTCGGACGGGAAAAACCCATCGCGCCGCCTGTCCAGTGGCCTGAACGAGTCGACTCCATCGTGGGCTCTGGAAAGTATTCCCAGTCCGTCAAGTTCGAAACGAATCAACGCGCTGATCCAGCACCCGCAACCCACCACCAGGCCGAGATCCGCCTTCCCCCAGCGAAGAGCCCGATCACAACCCTCAAGAGCTTGCGCACCACACGAGGACAGGCTCGCAATGCTCCCGTTCGTGCCCATAATTTCGTAGCTCGCCGTTAGGAAGCTGAAAAGATTATTCGCCAGCCCTTCCAGCAGATAAAACGGGTTCACCTGATGTAGCGCCACCTCGTTCAACTCCTCTGGATCGGGAAGACCCCAATAGGGACCAGCGGTCTCGGCAAAGGACTGGTAAAAATCGAGATACTCAAGACGTGTGTAGTCACCAGAGCCGACATAAAGCGATTTTCGCTCAGGCGGCATGGACAGCAAATCAACACCTGCGCTCTCAATCGCCTCTGCGGCCGCGTGGAGCCCAAGGATCGAGGAGCGGTTCAGAAATTTCCTCTGGCTGTTGAGATTGGGCGGCACCTCTGGCGGCTCTTCATGACCTGCCACCGTGCCGAAATAGAGAAAGTTATCGGGAAACGGGGCCGCATTCTGCTGAGGCTGTCGAACGACGCCGCGCCGCCCGGACCGAAGCCCCTCCCAATTCGCATCGACGCCAGCCCCAAGAGGGGAGAGCATCCCGGCACCCGTAATCCAGACTTCCCTGCCTTCCATCATATCAACCGCTCTTTTAAGAGAGTGTTATTTCTCGATTTAATATTTTAAAAAGGTGCGCCTGCTCAGCAGGATCTTCATAGTCTTTGAGATCAACCATCCTACCGGCAAAATCTACCACCACTTTTCGCTCGCCCTCTACCTGGGCAAGACCCTTGTAGAGAGCAAGCCCTTCATCTTCCCCGGCTGCCTCGACTCTGAGTTCAATCTGGTCGCCCGGCAGGGCGAAACCGTAATATTTAACCGTCTTAACCTGCTCAAGAAGAAACCATCTGGAAAAATCAGAACTCGCCGCCTCAAGCCATCCTGTTAGTTGAACGAGCGCCTCAAGAATCATCGAGCCAGGCATCACAGGAAAGCGCGGAAAGTGAAATTCCAAGAAATCCTCGCTCATGGTGACGTTCTTGACGCCTACCATGGTGGCTCCGCGCTCCCATGAAGTCACGCGATCAACCAGCAAATAGCGCATCATGCTCCTCCCGCATTGTTATTCTTCCTCAACGCCCGCGGCTGCGCCTAGCATCATCACCGTCGCTACAGCGAAACTATCGGCGTGGCTAATCGAAACCGTCACCTGATCAATCTTGAGCCGCATTCGCATTTTCTCCATCGACCCGTGCAGAAGGAGAGTAGGTTTGCCCGAGGGCGTGGATTCCACTTCAATCTCCTGAAAACGACCGATGGCGCCGAATCCACCCATTCCCACCCCGAAGGCTTTGAGGCATGCCTCCTTGGCCGCAAAGCGCCCAGCTAAATGCGGATACGGATCGGGCCGAGAATTGCAATATGCCAGTTCGGCCTCCGTAAAAATATCTTTTCCGAAAGCCCCTTGGCGATCATGCGCCACCTTAATCCGATCAATCTCTATTAAATCAACGCCCTGATACAAACGCACTCTAATTCTCCGCTCCTCAACCGATGTGCATGCCGCCGTCAACTGTAATCGCCTCGCCATTGATGTAGCTCGACGCCGACGAGGAGAGAAATACGACAATACCGGCAATATCTTCTGGCTGCCCGAACCGTTTCGAAGGAATTCGCTCCATAATTTTATCGCCCGCGTGTTTTCGGGCAACCTCGCTCATGTCGGTTTCAATCATACCGGGCAAAACGGCGTTGAAGCGCAGCCCGCGCCCGCTCATTTCAGCCGCGCAGGCCCGTGTGAATGAAATCACCCCCGCCTTGGCGGCGGCATAGTTCGTCTGCCCGCCACCACTCATGATTCCAATGATCGAGGAAATATTCACGACACACCCTGTGCGCGCGCGCATCATAATCTCGGCCGCCATTTTCGTGCAGTTGTAAACGCCATTCAGGCTCACCCCGATAACTTTATCCCAGTCGGCAGGCTTCATACGTAGCAAAAGCGTGTCCTTGATGACACCTGCGTTGTTCACCAGAATATCCAGCGTGCCAAAATCCTCCTTCACCTTCTCGAACATGGCCTCGACCTGCTCGAATGAGGAGACATCCGCCTGATAGCACTCGGCCCGGCCACCGGCCTTTTCAATTTCGGCCTTCACCTCCTCGGACGCTTCTTGCGAGGCGCTGTAGTTGATCGCCACCTGTGCGCCCGACGCCGCGAGCGCCAGAGCGCACGCACGCCCTATGCCGCGCCCGCCTCCGGTTACAAGCGCCACCTTTCCGCTCAAATCAATGTTCATCTATGCCGCCTTTCTGACAACGAGAGTCACGTTCTGGCCACCAAAACCAAACGAGTTCGATATCGCGGCGGGAACCGCCATCTTGCGTGACTCGTTCGGGACATAATCAAGATCGCACTTGCGATCAGGGTTTTCCAGATTCAGAGTGGGATGCACTTCATCGCGAGCCACGCTGAGCGTGGTGAATATCAACTCGGGCGCACCGCAGGCCGCAATAAGATGGCCAATCATCGACTTGCTCGAACTGATAGCGAGTTTTTCCGCCCAAGGGCCGAACACCTCTTTAATCGCCAGCGTCTCGGCTGGATCATTAAGCTTCGTTCCCGTCCCATGGGCATTTACATAAGCGATATCCTCGGGGGCCATCCCAGCATCACGAAGCGCCTCACTCATCGAGCGTGCAGCGCCCCTTCCCTTTGGATCGGGCGCTGTCACCTGATAGGCATCCATGCTCGACCCGTAGCCAGACAGTTTGGCATAGACCCTCGCCCCGCGCCGAGAGGCATGCTCGGCTGACTCAAGAACCAGCACCCCGGCCCCCTCGCCAACCACCAGGCCCGAGCGTCTCCTGTCAAAGGGGCGACAAAGATTCTCAGGTGGGGCGTCGGTGGTCGTCGCTGCGCCAAGGAGTAGAAAAATCGCCATCCCGACAGGATGGATCATCGAGTCCGCCCCGCCGCAGAGGATAACGTCGGCCTCTCCCCGGCGAATCATACGCATGCCAAGGCCAATGGCCTGCCCGGCTGCTGCGCAAGCTGAAGTCATCGTAGCCGATGGGCCTCTGAAGCCGGCCCACTTAGAAATCAGCGAGGTGGCCCGCTCTGGCGGATTTCGAAAATATCCCGCTGGATGGGTCTTCTCGATCTCGACCGCAAAACGGGTAGTATCAAATTTATCATCCTCGCCAATCCAGGCAGCAAAATCCTCTAGGCGATAGGAACTTAATCCGGTTCCCATCAGCACGCCCGAGCGCACAGGATCTGCCTCTCCTAGTGCCAATCCCGCATCCTCAAGTGCACTCTGCGCGGCATCGAGGGCGAACAGCACACGCCGCTCCCCCTCGCCAGCGTATTCCTCCGGAAGCCGCTCTTTGAGAGCGGCGAGTTCCTCCAGCGACACCTCGCCCGCCCCCGCGATGGGAAGACGCCCGGCCTCGAAAGAAGAAACCGCTCGCGCACCAGATTCACCCCGAAGCGCTTTGCTCCATGCGGTCTCCAAATCTGAACCGAGGGCTGTCACCATGCCCATACCGGTGATGTGAACTTCGCTCACGATGCCTCCCAGTCCCAGCGGGGCTCAAGCCAGCCCAAATGGCGAAACCGTTGGGCCGTTTCCTCAGGATATGGCTCTTTGAAATGTGGAAACAAAAATCGATCCGCGCTCGCAATCGTCTCGCCATCGCGCTCCACCCACGCACGGCACCGGCTCCAGCGTTTATCGGTGTCGAGTATTTCACCGTGAATATCCACCGTCGTCCCCGCCCGAAGGTCGATGGGCACCTTGACGTTGTTGATAAGCGAAATTACGCAGGCCGTCTCACATTTGTGGGTATAGACAATGAGCCAGCCCGTGATCTGAGCCATGGCTTCGATCAGAATCGAGCCCGGAATCAGAGGCGCTCGGGTAAAATGCCCCTTGAGATAGGCCTCGGACAACGGGAACGTCTTTACCCCGCTGACTCGCTTTCCGCTCTCAACCTCGGTGATGCGATCAAAGTAGAGGAACCGCAAATCTCTCTCCTCGGATAAAACAATGACCAGATAATCGTTTCATGCCGCGCTAGCACAAAACGCCGCACATGAGCCCTCAAATCCTCTCGACAAAACTAGCGCCCTTTTCATTTCGGCGGCCACGGGAACATCCGAAAACTCAAGGGCATCCTGCCCCATCTCGCCCACCCCCGGGCTCGGCAATACAACACCCTCACCCAGCGCTCGGAGCGCCAGCAACAAATCCACAATTGGCGAGGCCCCTAAAAGATGACCAAGGGCGCCCTTTGTCGCAAGTGCGTACGGGCGGCGCGCGCCAAATACACTTAACAACGCCGCAGCCTCGGCCTCATCCTCATCGGGATGTCCCGCACCGTGAACCACCACGAGGTCCACATCGCCAGGGCTTAATCCAGCCGATCCTAGCGCCACGCCAATCGAATCCTTAATCGCCTCTTTGAGCCCTGCACCTTCATCGAGAGCGGTGGCTCGACCCCACCCTCTCAAAAATCCCATGCTAGCAGCCCCTCTCGCCGCTGCGGCCTTCCCGGACTCAATCAACAAAACGCCTGCGCCCTCTCCCAGTGCAGCGACACCAGCACCCGAAAAAGGACGGGGAAATTGACCATCACCTGATACAGGCAAGAATCCACGATTGATATAGCGGGCAACGGAGCGAGCCGAAACAGATGGGCTCACCCCGGCGGCCAGCGCGACCCCCGCCTTTTCCTCTCGCAAGGACTCGGCTGCCTCAATCAAGGCCCGACTAGCGGCCTCAGGTCCCGGGCTGAATGTTCCGTTCTCGCCCCGCAAATCGAACTGAATCGCCACCTGACAGAACCCAATGGCATTGAGCATTCCGAGCGGCCAGAGCGGCGGAATTTGCGCCATCCCCTCGTCATAAAATTTATCCAAATCAACGCCGCCCTCCTTGCGCGCGGACAGCGCAGCGGAAACGAGATCGCCCTCCTCAGGGTCTACCGAATCCATTCCGGCAAAAAAAGCTGTCTCCTCGCCGCCAATGTCTTTACCTGATTTTTTAATCGCCTCGGATACCGTAGCGAGCAACATGTGGGTTTGATGCCCCATGATTCGTGCGGCGCGTCGATCAGCACCAAGTTCCTCAGGGTCAATGGCAGCACATCGCGCCGAGGCTATCGGCGCAAAACCCGAGAGGCCGGGATCAACATCCAGGGCGAGAAAACTTTCACCCTTACAAAGCGACTCCCATGCGACGTCCACACCTCTTCCCGCCGCAGAGACTATTCCGCCTCCTGTGACGGCAAAAGTAGTAGACATCGAGTTCACTCACCCTCGTAGCGGCCAAAGCAAAGCGAGGCATTTTGTCCGCCGAAACCAAAGCTGTTCGACAAGACAACCCGGTGCTCGGAGGGACGCATTTCATTAGGAACATAATCCAGATCGCACTTCGGGTCCGGGTTCTCGTAGTTAATTGTGGGAAGAATCTCCGAGCGGCGCATTCCTTCAAGAGAGAAGATTGCCTCAACTGCGCCCGCCGCTCCAATAGTGTGCCCGACCATTGATTTGTTCGAACTTATCGGAATGCTACTCGCCCTATCGCCGAACACTTGTTTAATCGCAGTCGTTTCGGTGAGATCATTTTTAGGAGTCGATGTACCGTGCGCATTAATGTAATCCACATCTTCGATAGAAATGCCTGCATCAGCGAGCGCCCCACGCATCGCAAGAACGGCTCCGGCTCCCTTGGGGTGCATGTCAGTAATGCGAAAAGCATCAGCCGAATCGCCGTAGCCTAGCACCTCGCCCAAAATTGGCGCTTTTCGTGCCAGCGCGTGTTCAAGTTCCTCAAGCACTAAAGAGCCAGCGCCCTCAGACATGACAAAACCGTTTCGCCGCCGGTCGAAGGGGCGCGAGGCCATCTGTGGCGTTTCGTACTTTTCAACAAGCGCTGTCAGGAGAACGAAACCAAAAAAACCGGCATAGGAGATCGCAGATTCACAACCACCCGCGATCATCGCATCCGCCTTCCCGTCGCGAATCAAGCGAAGTGCCTCGCCCACTGCCTGCCCACCCGCCGCGCAGGCCGAGCAAACCGAAATCGTCGGTCCTTGGGCATCAAACCCTGTCGCCACTACAGAAGTGGCCACATCTATTTTTCGCCGATAGAACTGAAGGAAATCGTAGCCACCCGAATTAAATAGCTCGCTGAAGTCCCAATGGCCCTCCCAGGGGGAGCCACCACCCGGGCGCCACTGGCGGAATAGTTGAATCATCTGGGGAATATCAGGGTGCTCGCCATGCGATCCGATCGCGACCCCAATGCGAGAGCGATCAGCAATCTCGCTAAGGCGAGCGTGGCTCGCGGACTCTCCCGTAGCTGTAAGCATCATCCGGACGCCACGCGTGGCAAATTTTAGAAGTTTGCGGTGGGAGGGCACCTCGCGTGCCTCAATCCAGGCGTCGTCCACTTCACCAGCAATTTGACAGGGCAGCTTCGCCGGGTCGAAAAGGCGGATATAGTCGATGCCGGATTTTCCCTCGCGCGCCGCATCGAAACTGGAGGCAACATCTCCCCCGAGGGGAGTCATCATCCCGTAGCCGGTAACTACGACACGTTTTTGGGGCCGTGCCATCGAGGGCAACTCCCGAGGTAAAACAGGGCGGCGAGTGAACTAGAAGATTTGTTTTTCTTCCTGGAGAGATTTCAGCCAGTTCTGGATCACATCATCGCCGCTGGGCAACACAGGGGCTTTGCCGGTTTCAGAGCAGACAATGTGAGTGCCGTCCTCCGTTTTCCAGTCCACCCCGGCAGGGCTCTTGTCCGGCAAGTGGGCAAGAATGTCACCAACACCCGCTGCAAGCGTTCGGGAGGTAACGAGGGCCGGAAGTTCATCGACAGGGGTTCCCGGATCGAGATCGTTCGCCGCCTCAGTCAGGCGCAACTTTAGAATTTCGACACCCTTTTCAGTGACATCGTTGTTCTCATCTATTGCCACACCCTCGCCAAACATTTCCTCGACATGCTCAAGAACAAAGCTGCGGGCCATTTTGATACCGAAGACCTGCTCTAGCCGAAAATTCACATCGAGAAAATCAAGAGACAGGACATCCAGATCTTCCACAAGCGAGCTATCCGGGGTAATCGTGTCCTTGTCCACACCGGTGGTGTGAACGATTGCGTCGAAGACTTCCTGCATGATCCGCTCTTCACTGATCATGTTCTGCGCCATTTGTTTCTCCTCGTGCCTCTTATGAATGTCCTATTATCAAAGGGATAAGACAACCGCCCGGACCCCATATCAATATCAACCATGACATTAGACCTGCATTAAAACGCTCTGCCCGGCAATGTGCAACTTCGGGACCGGGGGAGGCAAGAATGCATCATCCTGGGGGGGATGGCCAGAGTAGGCGGTTGCTCACACCCTTGTCGGCCACCACCGTCTGCCCCCGTATGACCCCGCTCGCTGGCCCCAACAGATACTGGACCACCCCGGCAACCTCCTCGGGCGATAGAAAAAACCGCTCAGGCAGGTTCTCCAGGTCCGGGTTCACCATCCGGAGCGTCTTGAACGAATCCGTCATCACCAGACCGGCACAAACAGCGTTCACCGAAATGCCCTGCTCGCCCCAGCTTTCTGCCCAATACTTCACGGCTGACTCCATCGCCGCCTTCATCGAGCCTAATGGATAGTCCGGATTAACAAACCGGCTTCCCAGGCTCGAAAGAAACACAACGGCCCCACCCCGCCTGGAAAGAGGGGCAATCGCCTTCTGCATGCAAAAAACGTTGCCCAAGTAATTCGTATCTACCAGTTGGCGGAGATCGCGCTCCAAAAGTTTTTCCCACGGCTTAAAAGGAGCGCGGGCGGCGTTGAGCACAAGAAAATCTAGGCGACCAAATTCTTCTTCGGCCCTGGTGAATAGGGCCTCGACCGCATCTTTTTTTGCAATATCAGCAGGAACCGCTATGGCGCGTACGCCCTCCGCCTCAGCTTCGCGGCACAACTCTTCGGCCATTTTACCCGAGCGACCCCGGCCCTCGCGGTGATTGATCACCAAATCCACCCCCGCCCGGGCAAGGCATCTCGCCACGGCCGCGCCAATACCTCGCGAGGCACCAGTGATCAAAGCAACCTTGCCCTGAAAATGCGATTCAGTTTCATTCAAGGTATTCACTGGCAAACCTTACCTTCGCCGTTTATAACGGCGGGGTTTATCACACAGGCGGGAACTAATGTAGCGTGGGTCATAAAATACCCACTCGAGCACGAAAAAATCTTCCTCGGATTAGCTGCCCTGTTTATAGCATCCGGGCGCTAAGCTATCAATTATAATAACTTTGGGCCGATTACAATGGTTTTTCAGCAGGTTTGAAAATTAGGCTTTGAATCCTCTCGCCTAGAAGTTTAGAATATCCTCATAAGATTAGTTTCGAAATTCTGTCCAATCCTTCCCAGCCGCCGAGGACGACCGATGGAATATCTTAAAATTCAAGAGATACCGGAACTCAGAAACCCCACCCTGGTGCTAGCCTTTTCGGGGTGGAACGACGCCAGTAGTGCCGCGACAACTGCAGCGACCTATATCTCAGAGGAACTTGGGGGCTCGGAGTTCGCCTCCATCGACTCTGATTATTTCCACAATTTCCAAGACGCTCGTCCCTTGGTGAGCTTGGACGCTGAAGGACAACGCCAGATTACCTGGCCCACAAATACATTTTATGCTTGCCGCACCCCTCAACTAGCAAACGATTTAATCTTCTTTGTCGGAGTCGAACCTCATCTTCAGTGGCAATTATTCACGAGAATGATTCATTCCCTCGCACAAAAGTGCGACGTCAGGATGGCCGTGACATTGGGCGCGCTCCTCGCCGACGTCTATCACAGAAGCGAGGTACGCATCACCGGCTCCTCGACCAATATCGAGCTCGCTACCCGATTGGGCCTCAAACGATCGGGCTATGAAGGCCCCACCGGGATCGTCGGCATCCTGAATAATCTGTTCCGCGATGAGAACCTGCCTGCCGTGAGCGTCTGGGCGAACGTCCCTCACTACGTCAACGTTTCGCCAAATCCTAAGGCAGCTCTAGCCCTAGTCCGCCGCCTGAACGAATTTCTCCAAATCGAAGTTAGTGTTTCTGAGTTGGAAATGGGCTCCATCGATTTCGACGATAAGGTTGATCAGGCCCTCGAATCGAACAAGGCAGTAAAAGAGTATGTGGAGGAACTCAAACTCCGGAGCGAGGATGAGAACGAGGATGAGGACCCCTCGGGAGGCCTGCCCTCGGGAGAAGATCTAGCTCGTGAGGTCGAGCGGTTTCTGCGCGAGCGTGGTCGAGGCAAAGATTCGGGCGAGGACAACTAACTCTCTGAATCAGGAAACCCTGCCACAATCAACAAATAATCCTGAAATTTGTATGTCGCTTTTTATGAAAAGACCGCCAAGCGCAGAAAACCCGCTAATCCTTAACTCACGATACTTAAAACGGTTGCCTAGGAAGAGGTCCCGGAAACTCTTGACTCCACTGATTGGCGAACCAAGTCTCTGATTTGCGCCGTATCGGCCGGCTTCTGGAGGAAGTGCGAGGCGCCCAGGTTCATGATCCGCTCTTTATGACTGGGATCGTCCAGGCCTGTTATGGCAATTATCGTTGTATTCGAGCCGCCGCCACTTTGTTTAATCTGGCGGCAAACCTCAAAACCATCCACTCCGGGAAGCATCAAGTCGAGCAAAACAACATCGGGTTTGTTATTGGCATATAACAACCCGGCCCGGAACCCATCGTGAGCTATCTCAATTTCATACTCTGAGTTATCCAAAAGCAAGATATCCCGGATCAACTCAGTGAAATTCTTTTCATCATCGACCACAAGCACCTTTGGCGGACCAGTGCGCTCGTTGAAAATATGCGGGATATTCCTTGACTCAAGGAAAGCCATGAGATCTTCACGAAGAACACGTCGATGGCCACCCGGTGTCCTGTAGGCACGGAGCCATTCTTTGTCGATCCAGTTTTGGATCGTTACAGGAGTCACATCACATATCTCGGCCACTTCAAAAGTCGTAAACGCTTTTTTCGAAGCCAACTTTTCGGGAATTGCCACCTTTAATCTCCCAAGCTACAAATGGTAAAGATAATGATACCTTACCGTTTTTAGGAATTCAATTGTAAATTCCTTTTTTCATTGGACTTATACTACATGATTGAACATGACAGTTTCAAGAGGCCAAAGACTAGAAACTGGAAAAATTTAATTAATTCAAATAATTAAACGGAGCTCTTTTTCCTTTAATTTTCAATTATCCTGAGCCCTATCATCAACTATTCAATCAAAAATCGAGGTAAATGAATTTATGTAATCCTCAATCTTTGATAAAATGGAACACTTGAGATCATCTGGCAATTCAAAATATTCTTGCTAGAAAGAGGCATTCCTATGCTGGCCGTCATTCAACGTGTCCGAAATTCCAGCGTGAGCGTCTCCGGCGAAGTCGTAGGCAAAATCGGGCCGGGCATTATGATTCTCATCGGGGTGGGGCCCGAGGACACCGAAAAAGAGGTGCACTACCTCGCCGATAAGAGCGTCCATCTTCGAATCTTTCCTGACGAGGGAGGCAAAATGAACCGCTCGCTCCTCGACTCAGGGGGCGAAATGCTCATCATCAGTCAGTTCACCCTCTACGGTGATTGCCGGAAAGGAAGACGCCCCTCTTTCACTGGCGCCGCTCCACCTGAATTGGCAAAAAAGTTGATCGAGCAATTCGTCGCCGAGGTTGGAAAACTCGGCGTGACCACCGCCACGGGTAGATTTGGCGCCATGATGGATGTTGAATTAATCAACGATGGGCCCGTTACCCTGATACTCGATTCGAGCGGGGCGTTCTAATGCCCCTTCGTCCCGCAAATGTGTCCGCCGTCAAATCCCGGCTCGATGCCCTGATGAAAACCTATGGGCCCTTCTTCCTAGACTCAGACCCCCTTGGACTAGTGCATCGCTATCCACGCAGGGATGACCGCGAAGTTGCCGCTTTCATCGCGCAGGCGCTTGCCTTCGGGAATGCAAAGGCGGTGCGAACCAGCCTGGGCCGTGTTTATGAACGTCTTGGTGAACAACCTGCCGAGACCCTGCGCAGCTTTCAAATCGAAAAGAACCGAAATCTTTTCAAGGGAATCGTCCACCGCTGGATCTGTGCCGACGACCTATCTCGCTTTGCCCACATGACGGGAGAGGCGCTTCGAGAATGGGGCTCACTCGAGACCATATTCATGCTCAACTACAACTCCAGCGCGGCCACGCTAGCGAGCGCGCTGGCTGCCTTCCGGGGGAGGCTACTATCTCTTGCCCCCGGCGGCGCGTCGAAAAAAGGTTTTTCCTATCTCCTACCCGACCCCACAAGAGGGGGTGCAAGCAAGCGCATGAATCTTTTCTTGAAATGGATGATTCGACAGGAAGACGGAGTGGACCTTGGCCTCTGGAAGGGACCACGATCCGATCAGCTCACCATTCCGCTCGACACCCATATCGCGAGAATCGGTCGCCTCCTGGGTCTGACCGATCGAAAAACACCGAACCTTAAAATGGCCGAAGAGATTACAGACTCCCTCAGGCTCCTGTGTCCCGACGATCCGACGCGCTACGATTTCGCGATATCACGCCTCGGCATCCTGGGTCACTGCCCAAGCCGCCCGGATGTAAGCATTTGCACCGAATGCCCGCTTCAAGACATCTGCCGCCATTGGCAAGGGGAATCAAGGCGTAAAACCCGTCAAAAACCCAAACGCCCCGCTCCTGCAGGCGGCGCCATTCGTTAACCCCAGTTATTTGGTTGCGGCGCACCCTCGAGATTGGGATACTCTCGATCCTTGGCTTTATTATGTAAAAGGGAGACACCGGATCGTGGCCGATTCATTTCAAAAAATTGCGCTTATGACATGGCCCACTGCGCTTACCCAGGAGGTGGATTTATCCTCTGTCGTAAACTGGCTCCGAGACAAGGATTTTGAAATCGTCCTGGACAAGGCAACCGCCGGGCAAATAGGTGCCTCCTGCGGCCTTGACCAGCAAAAGGCTATCGCGGACGCCGACTTGATTATCGTTGTAGGCGGAGACGGCTCGATGCTGAGAACCGCTCATCTCCTAGGCAAAAATGCGCCACCTCTTCTGGGCATCAATGCCGGCCACCTTGGTTTTCTAGCAGACGTTCCCGGCTCCGACGCCATTCCCGCGCTTGAAGACATTCTCATCAAAGGAAATTATGTGACCGAAACGAGAATGCGTCTTCGGCCTTCAGCCCAGAAAAATGGATCAAACATACCGTTGACGGACGTTCTGAACGATGTCGTTCTCACCTCCGGCCCTCTGGCGCGAATGGTGGAATTTCAAATCTCGGTGGACGGAAAGCAGGTTGGTATATTCCGAGCGGACGGTCTAATAATCGCCACCCCTACTGGCTCGACCGCCTATTCGCTCTCGGCGGGGGGGCCCCTTCTGATGCCGGATCTCAACGTCATGCTCATCAACCCCATTTGCCCGCACACGTTAAGCAACCGCCCGCTCGTCGTCCCGGCCGAGGCGAGCGTGGAGGCGATGATCTTCACCGACGCCGATGATGAGGACCGCGAAATACTTCTTACTATTGATGGACAACACGGTTGCAATCTTGGCTCTTCTGATTATCTTCACGTAAGCTTGAGTCCGGACCCTATTCGCCTGGTGCGCCCGTCGGGATCAGACTTCTTCGAGATTCTCCGGGACAAGCTCCTTTGGGAGACGCACCCGCGCGGCGGAAAAAACGGGTCATGAGGACGCCATGCTTCGATTAATGCGAATCTCGGATTTCGCAATCATCGACTCGCTTGAGGTGAGCTTCGGAGCGGGACTGAACGTACTTACTGGCGAGACCGGCGCGGGAAAATCAATCATATTCGAAGCCCTTCACCTCACCCTCGGCGGCAGGGCAAGCGCCGATCTCGTCCGCTCGGGCGCAAAAGACGCCGTAGTCGAGAGTCTTTTCGAGCTTCCCGACACACCCGGCGGGGCCGCTGCCCGCGCTACACTTGAGGAAGCTGGCATCGACATTTCCAAAGAGGGTGAATTGATCGTGCGCCGAAAAATTTCTGCAAGCGGGAGGAGTCGCATATATCTGAACGGAGCCCTCTCGACTGCCGCAACGCTTTCCTCTATCGCCGACGCTCTAGTCAACATCCACGGTCAGCACGCCCAGCAAACCCTCCTGAAACCCTCGGCGCATTTGGGCCTTCTCGACGATTTCGCTGGGCTCTCCGATGAGAGATCCGCTCTGGGGCACCTTGCCGCCGAACTTAGGGAAGTGGAGGCCGAATTAGAGACACACCGCACAGGAGCAAGAGAGCGTGCCCAGCGCGCCGACCTTCTCCGATTTCAAGTCGAGGAGCTTGATCGCGCCGCAATTTCGTCAGGCGAACTCGAAGAGATCGAAGCCGAGCTTCCCCGCCTTCGCAACGCTGGGCGCCTCGGCGCCCTCGGCCAGGGTATATATGAAATGCTTTATGGGGCAGAAGGTTCGGTCATCGAACAACTTGGTGAATCCATTCGAAATTTAGAGCAACTTGTCGAGTTGGATCCCTCGCAGGCCCCTCTACAAGAGATGGCCGCCTCCGCGCGGGCCGAAGTGGAATCGCTTGCCGACTCGGTGCGAGATTATTTCGGCGGTATCGAGCTCGACCCCGAGCGCCTCGAAATCCTTGAAGTCAGGCGAACCCTTCTCCGCGAACTCGTACGTAAATACGGCAACGATGAAGAAGAGTGTCTCGAATATCTAAATAACGCCCGCTCGGAGCTTTCCGCCATTTCGGATGAAGAGGGCACAGAGGCCCACCTTCTAGAAGCGTCCGAGAAATTGCGGAGCGAAGTCTCTCGCCGATGCCATGTCATCTCCCAAAAACGCCAGAAAACCTCGACTGATCTCGATAAAGGGATGAAAAAAGCAATGGCCGATCTTGGCTTGAGCGACGCAGTTCTTGAGACCAAGGTTTCCCAACACGCCGCCCTCGAAGGGGCCGTTGAGATCAAGGGCGAGCGGTTCGAACTGCGCTCGGGGGGCATCGACATGTGCGAGTTCTTCTTCTCCCCGAACGCAGGCGAGACACCGCGCCCGCTGGCACGAATTGCCTCGGGCGGAGAGCTGTCCCGCCTCATGCTTGCGCTCGAATCCGTCCTCCGGCGCGGCGACATGATACCCACCTTGATTTTCGATGAAGTGGACGCTGGCATCGGCGGTGGAATAGCCGAGGTCGTAGGCAGAAAGCTCCAGGAAGTCTCTGCAGATCATCAAGTCCTCGTCATCACCCACCTTCCCCAGGTTGCCTGCCTGGGCGACCAACATTTCCGGATCGAAAAGCATACCGCCTCGGGACGCACCGCCACCTCTATCGAGCCAATTGAAGGAGAGGCCCGCATCGAGGAAATTGCGCGCATGGGCGCCGGACTCGAAGTGACCGCAGCAGCCATCAAACACGCCGAGGAAATGCTAAAGGCTGGAAAAAGAAAGATTGAAACTACGGCTTAATGATGAAGCTTCTCTCCGTCAACGTCGCTAAACCCCGGGCGGTTTTTCACAATGATCAGCCTGTCCACACCGGAATTTTCAAAATACCCGTCAAGGGTCGCGCAATGATGCGAAGCCTTAACATCGACGGCGACGGACAGGCGGACCTCAAAAATCACGGCGGGGAATACAAGGCTGTCTACACCTACGACATCCAAAACTACGCGCACTGGGAAAAAGAACTCCGGCGAGACGATTTTACTTTTGGCCAGTTTGGCGAAAACCTTACCACTGAGGGTATGACTGAGGATGAAGTATTCATTGGCGATATTTTTCGAATCGGGGGCGCGGTGGCTGAGGTGAGCCAGCCTCGAAACCCTTGCTTTAAGCTCGGGATTTCAATGGCGGACAAGAGCTTCGTTGGTAAATTTTTCAATAGCGGGTTGCTCGGAATTTATCTCCGCGTTATCGAAGAAGGGGAAATCGGCGCTGGCGACGCCATCGAGCGCATCGAGGCAGGACCCGAGCAAATTACTGTCCGAGAAATGGCCCGGCTTAGAAATTTCGGCGAAGGTGATTTGGAATTAACGAGGCGGGCATTGCGCATCTCCGCTCTCGCACCAGAGATTAAAGAACAATTCAAAATTCGTTTGGAAAAAGAAAATCAACCAACCAAAGATGCCGAATGAAAACATTTTGCAACCTCGCAGTAGATCTCGCTCTTGTTCTTCTTCTCGCAGGATGCTCGGGCGAGGGTGACACTTCAGTCCCAGGCCCAATGACCGCCAACCGGCACGGCCACACCGCCACGCTTCTCGACTCGGGACGCGTTTTTATTGCAGCCGGCCTAACAAAATCTGACCCACTCGGCTCAATCGAGTTCTACGGCATCGTCGAGGAGCGATTTATGGCGCTCCCTGTGTCAGGCCTTAGTCCGAGGGGTTGGCACCGTGCAGCTAAACTTAAGGACGGGAAAATCCTCATCACAGGTGGATGGACCCACGGTAACCTCGCCCTGCGCGAGGCCGCGATAATTCCCCCGGCGGGAGGCACTCCCATTCTCCTCAAAATGAAATCCGCGCGCTTTGACCACACCATCACTCCACTCAAGGATGGCAGCTTTTTGATTGCTGGAGGAAACGATTCTAAACGCGCCGTCCGCGACATGGAAATTTTCTCGCCCCTGGGCAACATGTTTTCTAGCACCCGCCCATTGTATGCCGCACGCCAGCAACACACCGCCACCCTGCTGGAAAATGGAACCGTACTCATAGTGGGCGGTGCCCGCGGCCCCGGCGAGCGCTATGCCGAGATTTATCATCCAGCCCGGCAACGGACCACGCTGGTGAAAAAGGCGCTATCAATCTCGCGAAGCCGTCACACGGCAACACGCCTGCCCGGAGGACGGGTGCTTCTTGTCGGTGGACTCGGGCCAGCAGGAACACTCGACACCGCCGAAATTTATGACCCGGGCGCTTCTTCGTTTAATTTACTCAAGGCAAAGCTGAACACCTCTCGGCAACAACACACCGCCACACGGCTCCCGGACGGACGAGTGCTCATTATCGGGGGCTGGGGCAAGGGCAAAACCCTTTTGAGCGGAGAGATTTTTGATCCAAAGGGGGAATGTTTCTTACCGCTGGGCTCATCGCTACGCTTTGAGAGAAGGCTCCACACGGCGACCCTGCTCCCCGATGGGAGGGTGCTCATCGTCGGCGGCGCCTCGGACATCGAAGTCCTCGACTCGGCCGAATTGCTCAAAATTCCGCCGCGCGGCAGTGGGTGCAAAAAATAAATGCCGGTTGCCGCCAAAAATATTATCGGGCCTAAATTCAGCTAACCAGTATTTTTCGCTCAAACTCAATGATGGGCGAGCCGACCCCGACGATGCCCTCGTAGCTAAGCACCTTTGTCGAAGGCTTGGGCCCCAAGGCACCTAGCAACATATAAAGCCCATGCAGACCGCCCGCCTCAAGCTCTCCACCGGCAATTTCAGTGTCCGTGTAACTGAAAATATCCTCGGGGCATCCCTTGGTGACAGTATCGAGAAGCTTTCGGTCCCACACCTCACCGTCTGGCCAAAGCGCGTCCGGGCTATCGAAAACGAAATGATGGGAAAGTGTTCCGCTCGCTATAAACACCGCGCGACGACCGATGCGCTCTATCTCACGCTCGATAACTTCCCCCCATTTGCGACTCCGCTCATGGGAACCCTCCTCGTTCGAGATAAGCACGACAGGAAAACGCCCCTCGGGATTTAAATACATGATCGGCACGATAGAGCCATGATCGAGGGCCTCTGGCTCGGACTCGAACTGAACGTCAAGACCCGCCTCCTTGCCCGCGTCAAAAAGACACCCGGCCAGTTCCGTATCGCCGGGAAAATCGTAGGGCACCGGGGGTAGATCCCGGCGATGCTCTGGCGGTAAAACTTCATTAATGTGAGGAAGAAATGTATCAAGCGTGCCTTTATACCGAGGTGCACCGCCGATGCGGTATTTGCCCAGTATCGGCCAGTGGGGCGATGCGACGATCATGACGTCGGGGGCGAATTTGGCCACCTGATCGCGTACCTGCCTATAGGCCGAGGTGGTCAGGGCGTGATGTCCCTCCTCTAATTCACCCGCGACCATTATCCATGGATGGGGCACCATGAAACCGAGTTCCACACCGGACATCGAAAATCCCTCCCGTAGAAAATTAATTCCGAATAGGAAGCACCCAAATCCTGGCCATTTCAAGACTTAAAAGTCCTTTATATTACTAAAATCTTAGTTCTGCAATATTATGTAGAGCGCTTCCACCGTCATGCCAGATATTAGGTTCTCTGCCAGACTCACGTATTCGATGGCTTATACGCCTCCCTTCCGGCTCCAAAATTGACTATATTGATGCTTATGAGCAGGGAATCGGGAAGGAAAAAGATGAGCGGGGGAAAATACGCGCTATTCGCCGTGTTGGTGGTCATAATCTCCACCGCAGCATTGCTCGCCACATTCTTGGCAGGCGATCTGTACTTTCACTACAAGCTTCAAGCGAAGGGCATGTACAACATTTGGGGCTATCGGGGGTCATCAGTCGGGCCGAAAAAGAAAGGTGAATTTCGAATCGCTGTCCTCGGTGGAAGCTCAGCGCTCGGCTACGGAACACCTTTGGGTCACTCATTTCCGGCCAATCTTGAGCGGGCATTCAACAAAAATCCCCGGAGAAAGGGAGGTCCCGAATCCTACAAAATCGTCAACCTTGCCTGGAACAATGAGGGAGCGCATTCCTATATCCATACCCTCAAAGACTACACCTATCTGGACTACGATGCCGTGATCATCTACACGGGCTACAATGACCTCGGAGGCAAAAACCTCGCTGTCTTCAGGCACAAATCTCCCATTTTCCGGTTGACGGGCTATTTACCCCTTCTACCAACGATGATGCTAGACAAAGCCAAAACCCTCCAGTTCGGACTCGGAATCGGCGAAATTAATCTCGGGAAGAGGCGAACCAACTTTACACCAAGCGTCATGGACCAAACCAAAGCTACCGCTCTGAATATAGGGGGGCAAATCGCTCTCTCGCTAGAAGAGCAACTCGGAGGACTAACTAATCCAGGCCAAATTAAGATAATGGCAGGAGACACCGATTGCGGTGAGAGATGGACATTTTACTGCAGCGAAATCAAGCCAGCGCTACACTTCGCTCTTAATAATGGATTACCTGTCGCTATCGTCACCCAGCCATATATCTCCGACAAACATGTCGAGCAACAAAAAACTTTAGTCAACATGCTGAGGCGGCGCTATGGCGATAACCCCAGACTCCTTCACATCAACCTTGGGCGGGCGGTGGACCTCAAAGACCGAAAATTGTCCTTCGACGGCATGCACCTCACATCCCGAGGCAACGAAATCATTTCGAAAAATCTTATCGCTCCGCTGACCCGTTTTTTTGCGCGAGCAAGCTAGTGACACTCCATAGTTCCAAAAAAAAGAGGCGACCCTTGAGAGGATCGCCTCTTTTCCAGATTCGCTAAAAAACTTTACCCGTCTTGATATTGCTGAAGGCTCTGAAGAACAGAAACGTCCTCAAGCGTGGTGGTGTCGCCCACCTGATCGGCTCCCGAGGCGATATCGCGCAAAAGGCGCCGCATGATCTTACCGCTCCGCGTCTTGGGGAGCGCCCCCGTGAAGCGCATGTAGTCGGGACGGGCAATCGCACCTATCTGCTTGACCACCCACTGGCCCAACTCTTTTTCGAGAGCCGGGTTCTTTTTGTTCTCCCCCTTCATGGTGACAAAGGCAGCGATGCTCTCGCCCTTGATCTCGTGCGGAACGCCAACGCATGCGGCCTCGGCCACATCCGGGTGCGCCACGAGAGCGCTTTCGACCTCCATCGTGCCAAGGCGGTGGCCCGCAATGTTAATCACGTCATCCACCCGGCCCATTATCCAGATGTAGCCATCCTTGTCCCTGCGGGCGCCGTCTCCGGTGAAGTAGCAGCCCTTCACGTCACTCCAGTATGTCTTGCGGTAGCGTTTGTCATCGCCCCAAATCGTTCTCAACATCGAGGGCCATGGTTTCTTGATGACGAGTAGCCCACCCCCCTCGGGGCCAACCGATTTTCCGTCCGGTGTCACCACATCGGGAACGACACCAAAGAACGGCAGTGTTGCCGTGCCCGGCTTGGTGGGCGTCGCACCCGGCAATGGGGTGAGCATGATTGCACCCGTCTCGGTCTGCCACCAGGTATCAACGATAGGGCATTTTTTATTTCCAATTACGGTGTGGTACCACATCCAGGCCTCGGGATTGATGGGCTCGCCCACCGTGCCAAGAAGGCGCAGGGATGAAAGATCGCAGCTTTTCGGATGCTCATCGCCCCACTTCATAAATGCTCGGATGGCCGTCGGCGCGGTGTAGAAGATATTGACCTTGTACTTTTCGACAATCTCCCAGAAGCGGCCGGGGCCCGGGTGATTGGGCGCCCCCTCGTACATGACAGAGGTCGCACCGTTTAATAGCGGGCCATAGACGATGTAGCTGTGTCCGGTCACCCATCCGATGTCCGCCGTACACCAATATGTGTCCTCATCTTTCAGGTCAAAAACATATTTTGAGGTCAGATAGGTGCCGCACATATAGCCGCCCGTGGTGTGGACGATGCCCTTTGGCTTTCCTGTCGTGCCGCTCGTGTAGAGGATGTAGAGCGGGTGCTCGCTATCAAGCTTTGCAGCCGGACAATCGCTCGAAGCATTTTCCATCAGGTCATGCCACCAGTGGTCGCGGCCCTTTTTCATCGGAACATCGGTGCCAGTCCGCTTCAGGACGATGACGTGCTTAACCGACGGGCAATCCTCAATCGCCTCATCAGTGCTCGCCTTGAGCGGGACCACATTTCCGCGACGCCAGCCGCCGTCGGCGGTGAGCACGGCAGTCGCCTGGGCGTCCTGAATGCGATCTTTAAGCGAGATGGCGCTGAAGCCGGCGAAGACAACGCTATGCGGTGCACCAATCCGGGCGCAGGCGAGCATAGCGATTGCCGCCTCGGGCGTCTGGGGCATGTAAATGAGAACCCGGTCGCCCTTCTTGATGCCCACATTTTTCATCGAATTGGCGAACTTGCACACCTCGCGGTGGAGTTCCTGGTAGGTAAGGGTGCGTGATTCACCCGGCTCCCCTTCCCAAATAATAGCCGCCTTGTTTTTGCGCCAAGTGGTGAGATGGCGGTCCAGGCAGTTGTAGGAGATGTTCGTCGTCCCGCCCACGAACCATTTGGCGTGGGGCTCCTTCCACTCAAGAACCTTCGTCCATTTTTTGAACCAATGGAACTCGTTCGCCACCTTGCCCCAGAATTTCGCCGGAGACTTGACCGACTCGTTATACATTTTCCGGTAGGCGGCCATGGACTTGATGTGTGCGTTTTTTGAAAATTCTTTATGGGGCTTGAAAACCCGGTTTTCGACCAAAAGGGTATCGAACTTCATGGAATCGACCATATGGTATGTTCCCCCGATCTAGGAATGAATAAGCAATGCGGTGAATCTCGATGCTGGAGCGATCCTATTAATTCACCACTCCCGAACTTCTCTACTCTAAATATACAGTCAATGAGCTTCTTGTCACTTCTTTAACCGGAATATTGAGGCAACCGGGGCACTTACCCAAAATTCACACCGAGCGCTCTGATAATTTCGTCGGCGGCACGCGCAGGGTCGGGAGCGCCAAGAATGGCGCCTATCAGTGCGACCCCGTGGGCCCCTGCCTCGATGCAGGCGGCAGCATTACGGGCGGAAACCCCGCCAAGCGCATAGACGGGTCCGCCGCAGGCCTGAACGTCAAAGCGAAATCCCTCAAGGCCTAAAATTGGGCCCGATGCCGCTTTGCTCGTTGGCGGAAAAACCGGACTCAGCGTGACAAAATCAGCCCCCGCCGCGAAGGCCTCTGCCGCCTCGCCTCCGCTGTGAGCCGAATAACCGATAAGGCCGCTATAGGTGGCGCGGACCTCACCAACAGGCAAGCTAGATTTTCCAAGATGAACGCCCGCCGCTCCAAGTTCATCTGCCAGCGCTGGATCGCCATTGACGATAATCCGCGCGCCTAACGCCCTGGCCAGCGCCATCACCTCGCGGCCCAGCGCCAGCCGCTTGGGTGCAGGCAAATCTTTTTCCCGAAACTGAACAAGACGCACCCCGCCCTCAAGCGCGCTTTTGAGCGCCGCCAGCAAATCCCCCGAAGGGGGCGCATTCCTGTCAGTGATGAGATAGAGGGAATCGAGAGCGCCGCTCACAGGGCCCGCCTTTCCCCGGCGTCTATGAGCCGACCACGCCCTCAAGCGGGCTTGAGGCCGTCGCGTAGAGTTTCATCGGAATCCGGCCCGCCTCGTAGGCCAACCGCCCCGCCTCGATGCCAAGGCGCATCGCCCGTGCCATTTTTACCGGATCGTCAGCTCCCGCAATGGCCGTCTGCATAAGCACCGCCGTCGAGCCAAGCTCTAGCGCCACAGCAGCGTCCGAGGCCGTACCCACACCGGCATCGACAACCACGGGGATTGAAATTT
Organism: Nitrospinaceae bacterium; assembly: GCA_018669005.1. NCBI lineage: Bacteria > Pseudomonadati > Nitrospinota > Nitrospinia > Nitrospinales > Nitrospinaceae > Nitrospinaceae bacterium. The sequence goes on along the minus strand of JABJAL010000034.1, from coordinate 17,484 downwards.
GCTCCATGATGATCTTGAGATTATAGGGATTTCGAATGCCCATCCCTGAGCCAATTGGCGCCGCCAGTGGCATAACCGCGTGGCAGCCCATATCTTCTAGTTTTTTGCAGACAATCGGGTCATCGATGCAATAGGGAAGAACGATAAAACCATCGTCGAGCAGAATCTTGCACGCCTCAAGCAAACCCTCGTTGTCGGGAAACAGCGTTTTGTCATCGCCGATGACCTCGACCTTCACAAAATCCGAGCCCGTCGCCTCCCGGCCGAGCCGCGCCGTCGTCACCGCGCTCTTCACGTCGAAACATCCTGCCGTGTTCGGCAGGATGGTGCAGCGCTCCTTGTCGAAATTCGCCCAGAAACCGTCCTTGGTATCGTCGTTCAGATCCGTGCGCCGGATGGCAACGGTGACAATCTCGGCCCCGCTCGCCTCGATGGCATCGCGCATGACGTGAAAACTCGGATATTTCCCAGACCCCACCCAGAGGCGGGAGGTGAACGTTTTGCCCCCAATTTCGTAGCTACTCATGATTCCCCTCTCCTTCTCGCGACGCTGGCTGGCTCTAGCCGCCACCCACGGCGCGCACAATTTCGATTTCATCGCCCTCGGAAAATTTTGTCGCGGCGTAATCACCGCGGCGGACGATGTCCATGTTAACGGCAACGGCGAGCCCGCTCACATCGAGGCCGAGTTCATCAAGAAGCGCAGCTACCGTGCTCCCCGCCTCGACCTCCCTCGCCTCGCCGTTCACCTGTATTTGCATTCCAGTGCCCTTAAATCAAAACAAAAAAACCGCTGTCCCCCAGGGGGAAGCGGCTCTAAATGCCGGAAAAAACTCTTTCCGAACTTTCAGCCCCGCTTCCCTTCGCTGGAATTACCCAGATCAGGTTCTAAGGGTTGCCTCAGGTCTCAAGGCTCTCAGATACCCACCCCTAGCAGGTCCTACTGCCCATCGATAATTACCCCTCCGGCCTCGGGTGTCAATCGGGGGGAAAGGGGCTTAAAAGGCTGCCCTACAAGCTCCCTGGCTCAACGGGCCGACCCTCCTCGGCCGAGAGGACAATGGCTTCCATAACCGCGACGGCTGCCATACCCACCTCGCCCGAAACTTCAGACTCTCTACCCTCAAGAATGGCGCCCGCAAAATCGTCCATCTGCTCGGCGAGAGAAATAGCCAGTTGCTCATCGGCATCCGGCATCGGCAATTTCTCGAAGGTGTCCGCATCTTTTCGCTTAATCGAGCACTCGCCCCCGTCCACGTCGAGATAGATGACGCCCTCGGTGCCGTGGGCCTGAAAGTAATTTCTGTCGGGGGTAATCATCGTCCCGCCCAGGTAGCCGAGCGCCCCGCTCTCGAATTCAAGCACCGCCGTCATCACGTCGTCCGGCACGGCCGGGCCGTTGAGCTTGCTCACGAAAGCTGATACTCGCCGCACGGGTCCAACAAGATGGTTCATGGAATCTATCTGATGGATGGAAAAACTCGCCAGTGGTCCCCCCGGGCTCTCGACCCGCGAATTCCGCCAGAGACCCTCGATGCGATAGCTCTGGGGTCTGGTCTGGTTGGCCTCGACCAGGGCGACCTCGCCAATCGCCCCCGAGCGAATAAGTTCCTCAGCCTTCCGGTAGCGGGGGCTGCGCCGGGTGTTCTGACCCACGGCCAATACGACGCCCGCCTCTTTGGCTGCCTCGATCATTTCCCTGCATTCGGCGGCAGAGAGCGCCATCGGTTTCTCGACAATGATGTGCTTGCCAGCGCGGGCCGCCTCAATAGCCAGGGGCTTGTGAAGGCTGTTCGGTGTGGTGAGCACTACCGCATCGATATTCTCATCAGCCAGAATCGTCTCCCAGGATTTGGCCGGGATGCCGCCAAAGTTCTCGGCAAACGCATCCATTTTCTCAGGCGATCGCGACAGGCCGGCGGCCACCTCGGCCCGGCTGCTTTTGCTGGCACCCGCAGCGACCATGCCTGACCACCTGCCCAGCCCGACGAACGCCATTCTCACTTTATCGCTCATGGTTCTCCCTTACCTTATTAATGCGTTCTTTATATCCGTGTGTGCTTTGGGTGAATGCGACCGTGATTAAACGAGCCCCTCGATCATGGTGGCACGGGCCTCAGGGTTATCCGCGAATTTTGTATCCTCAAGCTCGACCCCGAGGGCATTCGCCACCCGGGCGATGTAATTTCGGTAAGCCGAAACAGTGGCAATTTCCAGTATCGCCACATCGTCAAAGCCATGAGACCGCAAATTCTCGACATCCGCCTCGGTTACGGTCCAGGGGGCAAGCGTGATTTTCTCGGCGTACTCAAGCATCGCCACCTCCTCGGGAGCAATGTCGGCCTCTCTGAAATCCTCCTTCAAATCCAGTGCGTCCTGCGTCGCGTCGCCCTCGCTCACCTCACGGAGAAACTCTCCGTGCGAGACCGTTCAGTACTTACACTTGATCATCGAGGAAATCGCCACCGCCAATATTTCCTCGCGCCGCCGACCAAGGCTGGTGGCGCCGAAAGTCACGGCACGGGAAAAATCGCGATACGCCTGCAGCAGCGGGGGCTTGATGCTGTATATCTTCTGGATATTTCCTACGCGTCCCCCCATCTTGTCGTAGTACGCCTTGAGCTCGCCCTCGGCATCACCCTCGTCAATTGTTTTGATAAAAGGCATTTTGAACCCCTTTGGAATTGAACCACCAGCCCGCCTGGGCCAGCCGTGTATGGAAGTGCAACGGAGCCGTTTTTCAGGTAATAATGAGAAACATACTTCTATATCGGCGCCGAAACAAGAAAAGCCGCCGAATTCGAGAGCCCCTCACCTGGCTTGGCTAATAAGGAGCCCGCCATGAAAGCAGCCGTCTTCTATGAGCCGAACAAACCACTGGTCATCGAGGAGGTTGAGGTCTCGCCCCCAAAAGAGGGCGAGATACTGGTGAAAATGGCGGCGGCGGGCGTTTGCCACAGCGACCACCACGCGATGACGGGCGAGATGCCCATCACCACCCCGGTCATTTTGGGCCACGAGGGCGCGGGCGTCGTCGAGGAGGTGGGCCCCGGTGTCACCTCCCTCAAGCCGGGCGACCACATAGTGAGTGTCTGGCGCTACGCATGTGGAACCTGCGAATACTGCCTCATCGCCCGGCCCCAGCTATGCCCCACGAGCGCCATCATGCGCACGAACGCCAGCCTCTCGGACGGCACGAGGCGCTTTAAAATAGGCAACACCGAAATTGGCCACCATCTGGGGGTTTCGACCTTCGCCGAATACTCGGTGATGAGCGAGAAATCCGCACTCAAGATTCGCGACGACATGCCGCTAGACATGGCCGCCGTGGTCAGTTGCGCGGTGATCACCGGTGTCGGCGCGGTCATCAACGCAGCCCAGGCCCGGCCTGGCGAGAGTGTCGCCGTTTTCGGTGCTGGCGGCATCGGCCTCAACGCCATCCAGGGGGCCCTTCTTGCCGGAGCCGAGCCGATCATCGCGGTCGACATTATGCAAAACAAACTCGATATGGCGAAAAAGTTCGGGGCCACCCACTTCGTCAACGCCTCGGACGAAGACCCGGTCGAGCGCATCCGTGAAATAACCGGCGGCCAGGGGGCGCATCATGCCATCGAGGCCATCGGCAACACCGAGGTGACGACACAATGCTTCAACGCCGTCCGGCGCGGGGGAACGGCGGTGATGATTGGCATCACCAGCCCCACCTCCACCGCCGCGATACCGACCCTGGACCTCGTCACCCAGGAAAAGCGGCTTGTCGGCTCGCTCTACGGCTCCTCGGTGCCGCGCCAGATGGTGCCGCGACTGATTGAGCTCTATATGGCGGGTAAGCTCAACCTCGATGATTTGCTCACGCGCTCGTATCCACTCGATCAAATCAACGAGGCCTATGACGCGCTCCTCCGGGGCGAAGTGGCTCGAAGCGTTATCGCCTACGATTGAGGAAACAAAAACAGAACACCTTTGCCCCGCAACACACCGCCCTGTGGCATAATCTGATCCGATGAAACGCGCGGCTAAACATTTCTCGATTCTTGCGGCGCTCGTGCTGATGCTAGGCGGGTGCTCCCTCAAAGAGGTGGTGGTCCGATCCTCGGCCACACTTCTGGACGACTTAATGGGCGCCCTGAGCGCCGAGTCCGACCCTGACCATGCCCGCGAGGCGGCCGCCACGCTCCTCGTCATGCTCGAGGGCTACATCCGCGCCGACCCGGACAACCCTGGTCTTCGCCGCGCCGCCGCCCAGGCCTACGGTAGTTTTGCCTTCGGTTTCCTCGAAAACTCTGAGCCCGAACGCGCCAGGCGCCTTTTCAAGCGAGGCCGCGACCACGGGATGCGCATCCTGTTGCCGCGCCCCGGCCAAAAGAGAATTCCCTTCGAGGTGCTTCTCGAACATACCGGGCCAGAGGACCTTCCCCTTCTCTTCTGGACAGCCTACTGCTGGAGCGGATGGATCAACTTGAGCCGCCAGGACCCGGATGCGCTAGCCGATCTCCCTCGCGCCAGCGCGATGATGGAGCGCGTGCGCAAACTCGATTCGAAATATTTCTTCGGCGGCTCCGACCTATTCTTCGGCGTATATTATGCCAGCCGCTCGCCCCTTCTGGGCGGCAACCCCAAACGAGCGAAAACGCATTTCATTCGCGCCATCAAAGCCTCGGGCGGGCGCTTTTTAATGGCAAAGTTTCTTTATGCACGGCACTACGCCGTCCGGGTGCAAGACAAAAAACTGTTCATCAAGCTGCTCGATGAAATTGAATCGACGCACCCGGGCCTTTTGCCCGATCAGGCGCTAGCCAATTCGCTGGCCCGCCGCCGCGCAAAAGCGCTTCGCGCACAGGTTGAGGATTTGTTTTGATGCACCTTGGAAAATCAATATCTATAAAACCTTTTGCGCTACTCGCGGCTGTGCTGCTCGCGTTCATAACGCTTGCTGTGCCGCCACCGGTCCTTGCGGCGAAAAAACAGGTCATAAAATTCGCCAGCCTCGCCCCCGAGGGAACGACCTGGATGCGCATCATGCGCAAGCTGGACAAAGACATGCGTAAGGCCACGAAAAAGGCTGTGCGCTTTCGCATTTATCCGGGCGGGGTCTCGGGAAACGAGAAGGATGTTGTGCGCAAGCTGCGCATAGGCCAGCTCCACGCAGCCGGGTTCACCGGAGTGGGGCTGGGGGAGCTTCTGCCCGCTGCGCGTCTGTTTGAGCTGCCATTTTTCTTTCAAAGCTACGAGGAGGTGGACGCTGTCCACAAGGCGCTCGACCCCTGGTATGAAGCCGAATTCCGCAAAAAGGGTTGGGTTCTCCTGGGGTGGTCCGAAGTGGGTTTTGCCCATTTTTTCTCAAAAAATCCAATCGTCGCCAGCCGTGACCTCGCGGGGCAAAAGGTGTGGATGTGGGAGGGCGACCCCCTCGCACGGGCATATTTCAGTGCCATCGGCGTTCGGCCTATCCCACTGGCAGTAACAGACGTTCTCACATCGCTCCAGACAGGGCTTATCGACACTGTCTACATCAGCCCGCTCGGTGCGATTGCGCTCCAATGGTTCACCAAGGTGCGCTACATTTCCAAGGTACCGATGGCAAACGTCACCGGCGCCCTCATCATGAGCAAACGGCGATTCAAGCGCATGACGCCCGGCCAGCAAACGCTCCTGCTCGACAAGACGCGGGCCCGCATGATTGAGCTTCGCCGCCTCACCCGCTCCGAGAACGAGCGCGCGATCAAGGCGATGACAAAGCGCGGGCTCACCCTCTCGCCAAAGCCGGAGGCCTCCGAGCTTGCGGCGATGCAACGTTTGGGCGAAAAGGCGCGGGAAAAACTCGCAGGCACCCTCATTCCCCGCGAACTCATCGAACGCGCAGGGCGCGCCATCGCCAAAATGCGCGGCGGAAAGTAATTCTGAGCCGTGGAAGGCCGAAAATACTCATCAATTCGCGAGCGCTGGGAGTCGTTTGACGACACGCTGGCGGGATGGGAAGGCATCGCCCTCATCACCCTTCTCTTCGTCATGCTTATCACCGGGTTCATTCAGGTTGTTCTGCGCAACCTGTTTCACACCGGCATCCTCGGGGCCGACCTTCTTTTAAGACAAGGGCTTTTATGGCTTGGTCTGCTGGGCGCATCGCTCGCCGTACGCGGGGCCGGGCGCCACATTGAAATCGATATCGTCTCAAGGCTCATTTCGCCCCACTGGGCAAAACCCGCCAGGCGTCTGACCGACCTTTTCGCCGCCCTTGTCTGCGCACTGCTGGCGCGAGCCTCGCTACTTTTCCTCATAGGTGAATACGACGCGGGGAGCCGGATAGCGGGTGTTTTTCCGGCCTGGGTTTTTCAACTAATACTTCCGGTCGGATTCGCGGTCATGGCCGCTCGATTTTTGGGCGCCTCGCTGCTGGGCCGCCCAGATAAGACAGACGACAAAAGCGAGACGAAAAGTTGACCGCGCTCGGTGGCGTGGGCCTCGCCGCATTCGCGCTTCTTGGCGCGCCGCTTTTCACCGTCATCGCGGCGATCGCGCTCTGGGGTTTTTGGGAAGAGGAGATTAGCGCGGCCGCATTCATCATCGAGCTCTACCGCATGACCGACGCGCCGACCCTGCTGGCAATCCCCTTTTTCACATTCGCGGGCTTCCTCATGGCCGAGGCTGGGACACCGGGGCGACTCACCCGGCTGGCTCGTGCGGCACTGGGGTGGATGCCGGGCGGGCTCGCGCTGGTAACACTGGCAACCTGCGCCTTTTTCACCGCGTTCTCGGGCGCATCGGGGGCGACCATCGTTGCGCTGGGCGGGCTGCTCTTTGCCGCGCTCACTCAGGACGGCTACTCCGAGCGCTTCTCTCTGGGGCTGGTGACTACGGGCGGGGGGCTCGGCCTGCTCTTTCCGCCAAGTCTTCCGCTTATTCTCTACGGCGTCGTCGCCGGGGTGAATATCGATCATCTTTTCATCGCAGGGATCGTCCCGGGATTTCTCCTGATCCTGATCCTGTCGATCTATTGCATGAAAATCGCGAGCACCGAGGCGCCCCGGACCCCGTTTTCCCGTCCCGAGTTCTCGGCGGCGCTGAAAGAGGCAGGCTGGGAGCTTCCCCTTCCAGCGCTCATCCTCGGCGGAATTTATGGCGGGCTCTACACCCCGGCGGAGGCCTCGGTGGTGGCGGCGCTATATGTGCTCATCGTCGAGGTCTGGGTCTTCCACGATCTCGACCTGTGGGACGAGGTGCCCACCATCGCGAGAGAAAGCATGATCCTCGTCGGGGTGATCCTGGTGATCCTCGGCGCCTCGCTCGGGTTGACGAACTACCTGGTCGATCAGGAAGCGCCCCAGCGTATACTCGAGGCCGTCCGCTCCTTCTCGACGAGCCGCTACACCTTCCTCCTCGGCCTCAATCTTTTTCTCCTCGCCGTGGGCTGCATGATGGACATCTTCTCGGCAATCGTCGTCATCGTGCCCCTCATTGTTCCCATCGCAAAAGAATTCGGCATCCACCCCGTTCACCTGGGGATTATTTTTCTGGCCAACCTTGAGATCGGCTACATCACCCCACCCGTGGGGCTAAATCTCTTCATCGCGAGCAACCGCTTCGGCAAGCCTTTGAGCGAAATTTGGCGAACAACGCTGCCCTTCCTCATCCTCAGGCTCGGGGCGCTGGCGCTTATCACCTACTTCGCCTCCCTCAGCCTCGGGCCCCTCAGATGGTTAACGGGCACTCCCTAGCTCTGGGCCATGGTTGCAGGCACACTCCCCGGTTGAGGTGCGCGGGATTCGGCGATATTCTCCCGACACGCGTTACTTCCCAGACGACGCGGATTTACCCACCAATCATGGGATAAAAAATGACCGACGAGGCAGCCAAGCAGCGCGAAAAGGTACAGAAAATCTATAGCGGGGACTCAGACTACTACATCACGAGCACCCCCCACGCCAAGAGTAGCTCGCTCACCCGCGCGGCAGAAATTCTCCGGCCCGAGGGCGGGGTGCACCTCGATGTGGCGACCGGCGCGGGCCACACGGCCTACCAGATGGCGCCTAAGTGTGCGTGGGTAATTGCCTCCGATCTGACCTTGAGCATGCTTGAGTCCACACGAAAGAACGGAGCCGATAAGGGGATTACAAACACACGGCTTCTCTGCACCGATTCAGAGGGCATCGCACTCCAGGACGCCTCGGTGGATACGGTCTCGGTGCGTATCGCGCCGCACCACTTCTCGGATGTGCCCAAAGCCATTTCGGAGATGGGCCGCGTCTTAAAACCCGATGGCAGGCTCATATATATCGACAACATCGCTCCCGAGGAGCCTCCCGAGGCAAAGCGCTACAACGATTTTGAGGAGGTACGCGACCCGAGCCACAATCGGTGCGACTCGCTGCCCGCGCTGGTTGAGATGTTCGAGGATGCGGGCCTTAAAATTCTTTATACCGAGACCATTCGCAAGCGCATGGATTTTGAGGAGTGGGTGAACCGCCCGCATCTAGATGATGCCGCTCGTGACGATCTCAGGCGCTTTCTTGCCGAGCCCACGCCTGCAATACGCTACTGGATGAATCCCCGCACCGAGGAAGGCTTGCTCTACTTCGATGAGCTCGAAGGCGTCATCCTCGCCCAGCGTGCCTAGCAACATGACGAGACGCCCTTCTGAGGAGGATGAACAACGCCTCCGCCGCCTCGCCGAGAGCGACCATCGCCATCTGTGGCACCCCTTCACACCGATGGACGAGTGGGAACGAGAAGATCCGCCGCTCATCATCGAGCGCGGTGAGGGGGCCTATCTCATCGATGTCGAGGGCAAGCGCTATCTCGACGGGGTCTCGTCCCTCTGGGTAAACATCCACGGCCACCGGCGCGCCGAGATCGATGAGGCAATCCGCCATCAGCTCGACCGCATTGCCCACAGCACGATGCTCGGCATGGGCCAGGACAGCGCCATCGAACTGGCCGAAAAGCTCGCCGCCATCACCCCCCCCGGCCTCTCACGCGTTTTTTACTCAGACAGCGGCTCCACCGCCGTCGAGGTCGCCCTCAAGATAGCCTTTCAATATCAAAAACAAAAAACCCCGGCACGGCCCGAAAAATCTAAATTCATCGCGCTGAACAGGGCCTATCACGGCGACACGGTGGGCTCGGTGAGTGTGGGCGGCATCGAGCTTTTTCACGACATTTTTCGGCCCCTGCTTTTTGAAACCCTCCGGGCCGAGGCGCCCTACTGCTACCGTTGCCCGAGAGGAGCTGTGGACTCTCCTTGCCCGGTTTGCACGGGCGATGATATCGAGCAGCTGATCACAGAGCACGCAGATGAGGTTGCCGCCGTCATCGTCGAGCCGATGATCCAGGGCGCGGCGGGAATTATTCCCCAACCCAAGGGCTTTCTGAGACGGGTGCGGGAAGCCTGCACGCGGTCGGGGGTGCTTCTCATCGCGGATGAAGTGGCCACTGGCTTTGGCCGCACCGGGCGCATGTTCGCCTCAGAGCACGAAAACGTAGCGCCCGATATTCTCTGCCTCGCCAAAGGAATCACGGGGGGGTATCTACCGCTCGCCGCGACACTCACCACCGAGGAGATCTTTGATGCCTTCCGGGGAGCGCCCGCCGAGGGGAGGACTTTTTTTCACGGCCACTCCTATACCGGCAACCCGCTTGCCTGCGCCGCAGCCTTGGCAAATCTCTCGATATTCGAAAACGAGAAAACCCTCGACACGCTCGCACCCAAAATCATCCGCCTCTGGAAAGAGTTGGAACTACTCCGCCAGATTCCCGCCGTGGGCGATGTTCGAGGGCTAGGCTTCATGGCTGGTATCGAGCTTGTCGCAGATCGGGAAACAAAATCGCCCTACCCACCCGAGGCGCGAATGGGCCGGCAGGTGATTCTCGCCGCCAGACGGCGCGGGCTGGCAATTCGCCCGCTGGGAGATGTGCTGGTACTCATGCCGCCTTATTGCGTGAGCGAGGACGAGATTGCCTGGATGGCTGGAGTGGTGGGCGAGTCGATCCAGGAGGTGACGAAAAAACCTGAGTCTCCCTAGCGACCGCCCTGAGGTGCACCGACAGGGCCGATGGGTTTTTCCTGCTGAGAAGGAACCCCCACAGGAGAGACCGGCGCATCGGGAACACCCACCGGCGCAGGAGACGCAGCTGGGGCCGCAGGCTTTGTCTCGGCTTCAGTGGCAGTTTCAGTAATCGAGGCCTCAACGAGATCATCTCGGAACTTGAGCGGTCCGGCTATAGTGAGCGCCCCGGCGATAGTTTCGGCCTGCTGTCCCTCTATCAACAAGATGACTTTTTCATAAACTTTCCCAAAATTTGCGAGCACCGTATTCGCCACCGCCTGGGCGGTAAGAAGTTCACTCCATGCGCCACCAGGGTGATTTTCTCGGAATTTGCGGTCAAAATCGACATATAGGATCGAGCCGGGTCCCGGAAAGAGGGTGCGGATTTTCACCCCTGGCGGCACGACGGGAACGGCGGCGTCCTCTTCCCTGGGGCCCGCGACAAGGGTCTCAAGTGTGCGTCGCACCGAATTTATGGAGGTGCCGCCCTCCTCGACATCTCTCTCGACACGGAGAAGTTTATCGCTCCTCGGGCTCATATAAAAAATCACCTGCTTGACTGTCGGCGCCAGGGTAGGCGCCTTTTTCGGATCGCCAAATGTCGCCCGCCGACCCCGCTCCACTAAATCGCCAACATAGTCCAAGAGATAATTCTGGTAAAAGATCGACATCGCTACGCCGATGAGTAAGACGATGAGAATCCACCAGCGGCGGGAGCGGTTCATGTTAGTTCCCTCCGTCAGGTGGGCGGAAGGCGTTGCTTTCGTCGAGCGCCTCAGGCTCGGCTTTTTCTTTAACCGCCTCTGAGCCGGTTGGTTCGGCTGGTTCGGGCAGTTTTTCAGGCAGGCCCGCATAGCGAACGACTTCGGCCTCAATGGCGGCGATGTAGGGGCTTTTTTCATCCATCTCTCGAAGGCGGGCCTCCTCCTCGGGCGTCGAAATCACCCCAAGGCTGATGTAGACGGCCGGCATCCTGGCCCCCTCAAGCGAGCGCGGAAGTAGCGAGCGTATCGAGGGCTTCTCCCCGCCCCGAAGTTTTGCGAACCGCTTTTGAATCCCGCGAGCGAATCGACGGCTACCAGCCAGGTTAATGTTCTGGCCACGCTGCCACCTTAGGGCCAGGGCATCGTCCCCCTCACCCTCCACACGGGGCGGGCGCTGTGGTGCGGCGACTATGATTGAGGGATTACGTGCATCGGGCCGCCAGGAGGCATCGGCCTGAATCGAGAGCATGAGGGCCGAGCCGTTGTGATTCGCGATGGCCGCCCTTCGAACAGCACTAATCTCGGCGTCTGCCTCACGCGTGAGAACCACCTTGATCTCGGGACGACGGCCTAGCCGCTCGGCAAGTAGTTTAACTACCCGGAGGGTGACATCTTTTTCGAGAAGTGCACCGGATCCCCGGCTACCTGTATCGCGGCCACCATGGCCAGCATCAAGTGCGAGGATAAACGGCGAGGCGGCAGTGGGACCGGTTGCTTTAAGCGGGATCCCATTAGACTCAACCTTCAACCCATTTCCCGGCTGGGCATGCGCCGCCACTGAAACCGCGAGCGAGGCGGCGACGATGAAAATCGGGACATGAAATTGTTTTCGAATCATTTACTTTCACCTTCGGCGCAATCGGGACAGCTCCAAGGTAGCATTTCAATTACGTGCAAACCATCACTATTCCCGAAAACGGGGTTGCACCAATTTTCGCGTGGGGATACTTTGTAGTCTACCCGCCCAAATGAGATTATACGCCCCCCCATGAGGTGGAGTTTTCAGTTATGCGCCAATTCAAAAAATGGATAACCCTGTTGCCCTTGGTGCTACTCGTCCTCGTCGGAGGGTGCTCAACATTTGACGGCATTAACCCATTCGCCGACCAAAAACCACTCGACCCCAAGAAATTCCGGTTCGCCGATCTTCCGGTCCCCAATGGCCTGTCGCTGTCCTCCTCCGATTCTTTCATATTCGAGACACCGGGCACCCGTGCCGGAACACTCGTCTACACGGGCTTTAAAAACTACCACGATACCGTTGCCTTCTACCGAGAGAGAATGTCCGAGCACGGCTGGAAGCTCATCAACAGCATCGAAAGAGAAGAGGCTGCGCTAACGTTTGATAAGCCCGGCTGGACGGCCACCATTTTCGTCCGCTCGGCGCTTCTTCGAACACGCGTGACGATTAACCTAGGCCCCAAGGGAAAATCCATTGTGGAAGAAGATATTCCGGCTCGGAAATAATCTTGAGCCGCCCGCCTTACCCATCATAAAAACCGTGGGTGGGCAGGTCGAGGCGATCATCCTCAAAGGGCGGCTTGAGGCAGAGGACATACCAGTCCACCTCAGCTACGAATCCGCCAGTTCAATCTACGGATTTTCTTCAACAGGTCTCGGCAAGGTGGACATCATGGTGCCTAGGGACTTTGAGAGCGCCGCGAGAATCATCTTGGGACAAGAGGAAAGAGGTAACTCACCCACACCCGAAGGCTCGAGCCCACCCGGAGGCACAGGAAACGAGGCGGCTTAAAAATTATTCTTGCCGCCAAGTTATTCTCTTAGCTCTTTTTCCAGTAAACCCATAGCCCGTGCTCACGGGCGATGCGCACATCAGAGTTGATATTTGCCTTCTTCGCAATACTTTTCACATCTTCCTCGGAGAGCCTTTTTTTGTCGAGCTTGCTGTTCAGCTCACGGGCCTTAGGCAGAAGAGACTCGATTAGCTCATCGGGCGCGCCCGCGCCAAAGCCCCCGCCGTGGGCACCAACACCTCCCGGCTTTAGGACCCTGTTCATCTCTGCAAGAATTTTTTCTTGTTCATCCCAGAAGAACAAGCCACCCCGGAAGATCACCAGATCGAAGGTATCGGCATCAAAAAGCAGGCTGTACTTGTCGATGTTGAGAATTTCCACCCGCCGGCTCATTTTCACGTTGCGCACGCATTTCCGAAAGTAGGAAAGCGCCTCGTCGTTGTCGTCGCCACAGACAAAAGATAAATCAGGACATTTCTCGGCCAGCGCAAGCGTTACGCCTGGTCCGTAGGGGCCAATTTCGAGAACGCGACCCCCAGTGCCTCCAAATTGAGCCAACACCTCGTCCGCGACATAGGGATAAAAGGGAGTAAAATGTTCGTTCACTTCTTGTTCGAGCTTAAAAGCCATATTCCATCCTTGTGCGTTCGTTTATGGTGAATGTTGCGCCCGCCACCCTTGACACACAGCGGATGAACGCTATGTTATCCGTTTCGGAGACAAAAAAACACTCCCTCCCTTTCAAAATGAGAGACTTTTCATGTCGAACAAATCCATCGGCGTCGGAATCGTCGGCTTAGGCAAGTGGGCAGAAGTCATCGGACCCGGAATTCGGGACACCGAGGGCATCGATATCACTGCTTGCTACACACGCACGCAAGAGAACCGAGAGGATTTTGCCCGGCGCTATGGTTGCGAGCCAGTCGGAAGCTATGAGGACCTTCTCGCTCATCCCCGAGTCGATGCGGTGGCTATCCTCTCATCGACCACCGTTCATGGCGGACAGGCCTTTGCCGCCATCGATGCCGGGAAGCATCTGTTCATGGAAAAACCGATTACCCCGACTATCGCCGAGGGTGTGGAGATCGCCAAAAAAGTCGAGGAGGCCGGCCTAATAATGCAGATGGGCTACGAAACCCGTTGCATGGCGGGCGTCCGGCACATCAAGCGTTTGCTCGACGAGGGCCACCTGGGCCAGCCGGTAGCCTGCGAAGTGAACTGGTCACATGATCTGGGTATACGCCTGACGCCCGATGACTGGAACTATTACGCGGCCAATTGCCCGGGTGGGCCGCTCATGCAGCTCGGCATTCATCATGTCTTCAACGCCATGCTTCTTCTCGGCCCCATTAAAAAAGTAAAAGCCATCGGCGCCACCCGCCTGATCGACGCCGAGGTGCCCGACATTACCGGCGCGATATTAGAGCACACCTCCGGGGCGACGACATATCTGGGCTGCTACTATTTCTGCCCCCGAAGGTGGCACCTGAACCTCCTGGGCACCGAAGGCAACGCTATGCTTAACCTGCGCCTCCCCCAGGGCGATGTGAAGGATTACCTGATCAAGCTGCTCGACGCTGATTCGATCACCGATTTAAATATCCACTGGAAAGATCAGGCAGAGCCCGAGAGCGTCGATCTCACGCACGGGAATATGATCGTCGAGGAAATCAAGGAGTTCGTTAGCTGGGTGCGCGATGGCCGCCCCTCGGATGCCAATCCACGAGCGGGCGTCGAAACACTTGCTGTGATTCTCGCCGCCGTCGAGAGCATGGAAACGGGCAAGGCCGTCGAGATGGAGGCGTTTCTCGCCGCGAATGGCGCTTAAGCCTGAATAACCACTGAAATCCGAAATACACTTCTATTCTGGTCACGTATGGGAATCCGCGTGCGGCTGGGGTATTCTTTTTGCGTCAACTTTTATTGCCACACCTCCCATCGGCACTTATCCTTTTTTTCACAGGAGGAACGCAACCATGGCCTACCTTTTCCACCAAGACGAACTGCCCAAGTTGGTTTCTGTCACACCGGGACGCGAGCGCATCTTTTTCGTCAGCCAAGAGCTGGCGAACACCGATGCGATGCTGGCCGGAATCATCCGCTACAAAAAAGGGGCCGCCTCCCCCCTTCACTACCACGAGAATTGCGAGCATTTTTATTTCTTCCTAGAGGGCGAGGGCACCGTCGAAACCGACGAGGGCGTGACGCCCATCTCGCCGGGCACCCTCGTGTTCATCCCTGCAGAGGAAAAACATCGCCTCCGGGCCACCGCAGATTCCACCCATTTCGAATGCCAGGTGCCGAACCTGTTCAAGACGACCATTCTCGAGGGCACGGACGACGATCTGCGCTGGGAGAAAATCGACGGCAAAATCTGGGTCCAGAGCTAAGGAGAAAACCATGATTACTTTTATCGATACTGCGGCTTGCGAGCGAAAAAATTCAGAGCAAGGCGTGGCCGCCGAGGTGGTGAGTAAAGCTCTGTGCGGGGCCGAGCAAATGGCGGCCCATCTCCGCTGGCTGGGCGAGGGAGAGCGCTTCGAGGCAGAGCCGCTATCGGGCTCCCATCAACTGATTTACGTGATGGAAGGGAACGGCGTTGTCTCCCTTGAGGGAAAAAACTATGAGGTTGGCCCCGGAGCAGGCCTCTACCTCGGCCCCGGCGAAAGCGCAAGCCTCCAGGGAGCGGGTACCTTGAAAGCTTTCCATCTCATTGGGTCGCCGAAATAAAATACGGAATTTCAGAAGACACCGCTTGCTCCTGCGGCAAAGGCCAATCTTCTTTACGGCATGATCGCGCCTGAAACCTGAACGCGCCTCGCGGAAAAAAGAAAATTCTTTACTACCCATACGTAATACGTTAAGCTTGTTTTCAGCAATATCGGCCCTCCCGCAAGCATGAAATTTCACCTCTCCGACGGGAGAACTCCATGAGCAACTATGATTTCCCGAAGGGCGCGTTCGCGTTCATCGCCGTCTTCTTCGTCATCCTCGTCATTTTGTGGGCTCGGGCTTACCTGCAGCTCTGGGGAGGATGAGCATCATGAAAGACTCCAACTCCCCCTACAAACTCGAACTCATATGGATATTGCCAAGCATCGTCCTCCCGGTAGTGATGTTCGCTATTCTGCTCTACACCGCCTTCGGCCAGGGAGTCCATCTGCCATCGGAGGAGGGGCTGATCGATCCGGCGCGCATCGCGGCAACCGCGCCCTTCGATAAACTGGGCGTCCACCAGATAGGTCCCAAGAAATACCGCGTGCACATGATGGCCGGTATTTGGTTCTACGTCCCAAACCAGATCAAAGTCCCCAGGGGCTCGACCGTCGAGTTCATCGCCACAAGTAAGGATGTCGTTCACGGCCTCTACATCAAGGGGGCCAACGTGAACGCGATGCTCCTGCCGGGCCAGGTGACCCGCGTGACAACTCGCTTCGACAATCCCGGGGAATATCCCTTTATTTGTCACGAATACTGCGGCACCGCCCACCACACGATGTGGGGCAAGGTTGTCGTCGAGTAGCCAGCCAAGAAATCAGGGGGGAATGATGGCAGTCGCGACGGGAAACGATATCGAACAAGATCACCGGCTGACCGGGGCCTACCTTGCCGTGGCGCTCATCGCCCTGCTCGGCGGGGTCATCACCGGCCTGTTCCAAGCAATGAACTACGCTGGTCACGATGTCTACCCCAAGCTCTCACCCGTCATTCGCTCTTACTACCACGGGTTGAGCATCCACGGAGTCCTGAACGTTCTGGTGTGGACGACTTTCTTCAACTGCGGCTTCCTGCAGTTCATCACCGCCCGCTCGCTCGGCGCGCCGCTGGCCATCCGGGCGCTGGGCTGGCCGGTCTTCTGGCTCATGACGGGGGGGGTGGTTGTCACGGCCGTCCCGCTGATTCTCAACGAGGCGTCGGTGCTCTTCACGTTCTACCCGCCGATGCGGGCACACCCGGCCTTCTATATCGGCCTCACCCTGGTCGTGGTCAGCACCTGGCTCGTCGCCCTGAACATCGGGCGCAGCGTGGCCGACTGGAAAAAACGCAATCCTGGCGCGCGAACCCCGCTTCCCGCATTCATGTCGCTCGTCACCTTCGTCATGTGGTTCATCGCCTCGCTGGGCATCGCCTCCGAGATGCTCTTCATGATGATCCCCTGGTCGCTCGGCCTCGTCAGCGGAACAAACCCGCTGATGGCGCGAACGCTCTTTTGGTTCACGGGCCACCCCATCGTCTATTTCTGGCTCCTGCCCGCCTACGTGTCGTGGTACACCATCGTCCCCCGGCAGGCGGGGGGCCGGTTGTTCAGCGACCCGATGGCGCGGGCTTCGTTTCTCCTGTTCTTAATGCTATCGATACCGGTGGGCTTCCATCACCAGTTCACCGACCCCGGCATACACGAGGGCTGGAAGATTTTTCACGCCCTTCTCACTTTCGGAGTCTTCTTCCCGAGCCTGCTCACCTTCTTCAACGTTGTCGCCTCGCTCGAAAGCGGTGCCAAGGCGCGCGGGGGCTCGGGCTATTTCGCCTGGTTCCTTCGCCTTCCCTGGGGTGATCCCTCGCTGGCCGCCCAGTTGCTGGCGATGCTGATCTTCGTCTTCGGCGGCATCGGCGGGCTCATCAACGCCTCGATTTCGATGAACCTCATTGTCCACAACACGGCCTGGATCGTGGGCCACTTCCACCTCACCGTGGGTGCGGCGGTCACGCTCTCGTTCATGGGCATCACCTACTGGCTGGTGCCGATATTGAGCGGACGCGGGCTCTGGAGCCCGAAGCTTGCCCTCACCCAGGCCTGGCTCTGGTCCGGGGGTATGGTCGTCTTCTCGAACGCCCTCCACCGACTCGGCATGATGGGCATGCCCCGACGAACGATGATCGGCGCGGTCCCCTACATGCAACCCGAGTGGAAGGCCCCCCTTT
>JABJAL010000033.1 GCA_018669005.1 Nitrospinaceae bacterium | reverse complement strand
GTTTTAGGCGTAAATTACTAATGCGCCACCAACACCCCCAAAAGTACCGAAAATCTCTCATTCAGCATGGACCAGTTTTGAAGGGGGGGGAGGTCACCCCGTGTTGTTGGCGATTGATTTGTTCAGGGTATTGGAACGGAACAAATCATCGCTCGGAGATAAGTGACATCAACTCCCGAATATCGGGAAGCTTCTCCAGCTCAGACAAGATGGAAATCGATTTTTCGACTTTGTCCGCCTCTAGCGTCACTCCGGCGCAATTCCTGAATTTCGCGTGGACTTCATCTTCGGTAAGGGGCCACCCAGCGTTGCCCCTTGATTTGTTCGCGCGCCTCACCAGGGTGCGGCCGTCCGTCGTTTGTAGTGTCAAGGTGATGGGCCGCGCCTTTCCTTGCTCCCATTCGATGTTTTCCTCCAGGTGAACGTGAATTTTCTTCATCGTCTCCTGCGCCAACGGCTCGTTCACCACCTCGTCCGTAAATGTGTTCAGAGTTAGGGCGCCGTCGAGGAGCATCCTTGTTAGCGTGTACTCGGCCGAAAATTTGCCTTGGAGTCCCGTTTTCGGGCTGTGATAGCTTAAATTTGACAGATTCGGCGCCATCAATGCCAGATCGATGCGCTCGACACTGTCGGCCGAGAGATTTTCCTCGTCAATCAGATCGCGTAGAGCGTCGATCGAGGGGTGAGCCGACATGCAGCAAGGATAGGGCTTGAGGTTGTTGCCCGGAGATTCGAGGACGTAGGGGTCGCCGAGTTGGTCCGTTATCTTGTCGAGTCGATAGTTTTCCTTTCCCGAGAATGCCACGCAGTAGCCAATGGTGGCGTCCAGGATTTCGCTGTTCGCCGTCAACCCGGCGGCGATGAGCCCTGCGGCCCTCACACCAGCCTCGGCTGCAAGACCCGCGTGGAGGGGCTTGGTCATGGTGCCGAAATTCGATCGGATGCCTGAGGCCTGTGATGCGGCGCACCCCAGGGTCAGGAGGGTTTGCTTGATGTCGAGCCCGCGAAGGTGCGCGGCTGCGGCTGCGGCCCCCATTGTTCCCAGCACGCTGGTGGGGTGCCAGCCGTTGTTGTAAACGGCGGGGTGCATCCCGGCCCCTAGTTTCGCAGCCACTTCGAAGCCAATGATATATGCCTCTAGTATGTCCCGTCCCGAGGCGCCTTGCGCCTCGCCCTGTGCCAGAGCGGCAGGAAGCACAGCCACGCTGGTGTGTCCGGACATCGACCAGTTCGTATCGTCGAAGTCGAGCGCATGGCCGAGGGTGCCGTTGGCGAGTGCCGCACAGGAGGGGGCTGTCTTCATCCCTTTTCCTATGACAGTGGCGGAGCCCGATTCCGATATGCCGCGTACGTAGTCGGTGATGGTTTTAGCCACTGGCTCCAGAGAGGCGGCGAGGGAGACGCCCACTGTGTCCTTTATCGAGGTTTTCGCCGCATTTAAGACATGGTCCGGAATATTCTCCAGACGGGTTTCCACGATGAATTTCGCCACACGCTCGGTTGCGTTCATGCCGGAGTCTCCTGCTTTGTATTCGCAATAAGATAACAGGTGGTTGATTCGCTTTTAATATTCCATCTCAAGAGGCTAGCTTGCAAGGCGATTCACTTCGCCCAACAAGTGCAGCCCTCTTTTCCCTTTGCTCTTTTACCCGAGTTTTTTGGCTGCTTTTAGTATCTGGACGGAATCGCCTGCCAGGTGGGTGAAGATGCTTGCATCGCGCATGAGCTTTTCCACCGGCGCATCGCGCATGACGCCCATGCCTCCGAAAATCTCGACTGCGTTTTTCGTGACGCTCTGGACCACCTCGGTGGCAAAAGTCTTGAGAAGCTGTTTCGAGGCCCCCTCGAAGTCGCTGTCGTTATCTTTCTCGCCCGCCACCACCTTGAAAAGATAGTTTCGGCCCGCTTCCAGCCGCATATACATGTCGGCCAATTTGAGGGCGATCGCCTGGTGTTCGATGATGGGTTTGCCGCCCTGAACACGGTTCCGGGCATGATCGAGAGCATGTTCAAAGGCCGCCTGTGCAATTCCGAGGGCGTTCGCGGAAAGCTCCTCGTCGTTGAAGGAGGCTATCCCCATCCGCTTGTTGCTCCTCCCCTCGTTCACCTCGAGGATACGGTTGGCGTCGGGGACGCGGCAGTTTTCGTAGATGAGCTCGGCGTTCTGGTAAAATCTCCATCCGATCTTATTATGGGTCCTACCGATACTGAAACCGGGAGTGTCGGAGGGCACCATCAGCATGGTGGTCCCCCGGTTAACCGGAACAGAGAAGTCGGTTCGAACCAGGGTGAAGTAGAGCGAGGCCACCCCGCCGTTGGCGATGAAGTGTTTCATCCCGTTGATGACCCAATCGTCGCCGTCCCGGACGCCCGATGTTCTATATCCCGCCTTGGGGTCATCGGGGGGCATGCGGTTATCAGAGCCGGCGTCGGGCTCGGTTCCCGCCGAGGCCAGCATGAAGGTGTCGTTTTCCAGAAAAGGAGTCAGGAAGCGCTCGCGCTGCTCGTCGTTTGCTAGTTGGGTGAGGAAGGGTGTGAACTTCCAGTTTTGGCTGAAGGTTTTGGATATGGCCCCGTCCACTCGGGCCAGCTCCAGAATAACAAGAACCTGCCCCAGTTTGTCCACACCAGGGCCCCCGAATTGTTCCGGGACAGCGAGAGTTCTCAACCCCAGGGCGGAGCCTTTCTTGATGATTTCCCAATCGAAGGTTTCCTTGGGGTCGGGAATGAGGTCCCGCTCGGCCGAGATGGGGCGGATCTCCTTTTCCGCAAAGTCGTGGGCCATCTGCTGTAGGGCGCGATGTTCATCGGTGAGGGTAAAGTCCATGGGTACTCCTTTCGCGGCAGCGCTCCATCTTGCCAGGCAACGCCCCAATTCGGAAAAATGATGGGATATTTATTAGGGTATCGATTTTCTTTTCAGGCCTCCCTTTAAAACCCGCCTCGCGGTAGGCGGTAGGTGCCGATGTGCCGGATAGCTAGGGTGATTGGCTATAGATGGTGATGAAGGCGAGATGGGATATGAGCGCTCCGACCGCCTCCAATCTCCAGTTCTTCATCACCCAGATGGCATTTCAAAATCCCTGCGCATCGAGCGGCTATGAATCGTATTCAGGAACCACCGGATCTAGCAGAATTATATATTCGGAGCCGTTGCGCTTCGCTTTCGCCACCGCCTGAAAATTCGGGGGGCCCGGGAGACTAAAACTTATTTCATTTGCCTTGGATCAAGGGCGTCGCGAAGCCCGTCCCCCAGTAAATTGAAAGAGAGTACGACTGCCATTAGCGATAATCCGGGGATGGTGATTAGGTGCGGCGCCAGCGCCATGTATGAGCGGGCGTCGGCCAGCATGGTTCCCCATTCGGGGGTGGGGGGCGGAACGCCGATGCCCAAAAAGCTGAGACCTGAGGCCACCCGGATCGAGGTGGCGATCAGAAACGTGGACTGAACGACGATGGGGCCGAGAGTTCCCGGAAAAATATGCCGGAAAAGTACCCGCTGGTTCGTGCTGCCCACGGCCCGTGCGGATTCGACGAATTCAGTTTCTTTGAGGACAAGGACCATGCTTCGGACCAGTCTGGCATAGGTGGGGATGGCAAAAAGCCCGACCGCCAGCATGATGTTTGTCATTCCCGTTCCGATGATGGCGATCAAGAGGATGGACAGCAATATGCGCGGGAAGGTGAGCATGATGTCCATCCCCCGCATGATGAGAGTGTCTGTCCAGCCGGTGAAATAGCCGCCGAGCAACCCCAGCAGGATTCCTCCGGCGGCAGCGATTAAAACCGAAAACACTCCAATTAAAAGCGAGGTTCTCGCCCCGTAAATTATGCGGCTCATCACATCGCGTCCAAAATGATCGGTTCCAAAGGGATGGGAGAAGGAGGGCGCCTTGAGGGCCTGATCAAGGTCGGTCAGGATTGGGTTGTAGGGAGCAATGAGAGGCGCCGACAGGGACACGACGATGAACAGGAGAACGAAGATGCCCCCGGCCAGTGCGACCTTATGTTTGCGAAGAAGATTCCAGAAAAGCTTCCAGGGGCTACTCTGGGGGTCGTCTTCAACAAAAGACGCGGGGGTGGCTACGACCGATTGGCTCATTATTTCGAGTTCCCGTAGCGAACGCGCGGATTCAATACCGCGTAGAGAATGTCCACTAGCAAATTAACGAAGGCGAACGTCAGGGCGAAAAACAAAAGAGAGCCCTGCACTGCGGCATAGTCGCGCAGCTTGATGGCCTCCACGATGTAGCGGCCCAGACCGGGCCATGCAAATACGGATTCCGTGATGACCGAGCCTCCCAGTAGATAGCCCGATTGAAGGCCGACAACCGTGATGACCGGAAGCATCGCATTCTTCAGGGCATGGGCGTAATTTACCTTGGTCTCCGACAAACCCTTGGAGCGGGCCGTAATGACGTATTCGCTATTGATAATTTCGAGCATGGTGTTTCGCGTCATTCGCGCGATGATCCCCGCGCCGGTGATTCCAAGTGTGACCACCGGCATGATGAGATGCATCGCGGTGCCGCTTCCCCCGGCGGGCAGCCACCGGAAATGCACCGAGAACGTTCCCATGAGGAGCAGCCCGAGCCAAAATGAAGGCATGGATATCCCTATAAGGGCGCCGGTCATACTCCCGTAATCGAATTTTGAGTAAGGATTCGTGGCGGATATGACGCCCGCCCCCAATCCGAGAATGGTGGCCAGGAGCATGGCCCAGGAAGCGAGCTTAAGGGTATTGCCGAACCGCTTGGTCACCTCGCCTAAGACGGGACGGTCCGAGAGGATCGATGTGCCCAGGTCTCCCTGCAGGGCGCGTTTCATGTATTTGATGTATTGAATGTGAATGGGTTTATCGAGGCCATATATGCGGCGGATTTCGGCTACGTATTCCGGATCGGCGAATTCTCCCGCCATCGCTTCGGCCGGGTCGCCCGGGACCAGGCGGATAGAGAGGAAAATGACCAGCGATACACCGAAGAGAACGGGGATGAGCAGGAGCATTCTTCTGCCAATGTACTCGAGCATTCCAACTCCTCAAAAGTTCCGTACCAAAAACGCGCCTGCGAACCGAATAGGCGTCATCGTTTTGTTTGACGGAAACCATGCATACGCCGATATTTTTCTTCGCTGCCTCTATTACAAGGGAAGCACCATAAAACAGATAAGTTTTGTAAAGAAAACGACAAGTTTTGTAAAGTCGATTTCATTATATACTTATGGGAGCTGGTAAACAAAGCGCAGAAAAATGATCGCTTCCCGCGAGAGAGCTTTCACGGTTGCCGTGCTCGGCGGACGAAACGAATTTCGCGGCAGTTTGATTGTTCTCTGGAGGGGAACTGCAGCATGGTTCTGAATTTTGCTATTGTGTGCCAGAAGTGAATCTCCATGGGCCTACAGGGCAAAGGACCTTCGGGCGCAAAAAAACGAACAGGGCTAAACTCTGAAATCACCCCTCTCTGGCTCGGAGCCAGTTTGCTTTATTCGGCCGCAAAGATTAAATTTATTTTTAACACCTACAAATGAATAGTATGGAAACTGAGTTCGTTTCACTTCGGAAAGAAAAGCTGTTGCCAAGGGTTTTGTTTCATTCCCTGGTGAACGGGCTCGAAGGATACATTCTTGAATTTCCCATGGGGAGGATACAAAAGATGCGATGCTTGACCTTTAAGAAGTTTGTTTTCGCGGCAATTGTGTGCGCTTTCGCGCTCGCCTTGCCTGCCAGTCCGGCCCAGGCACAGTCTAAGGTGGTATGGATCCACGGAGCTGAACCCAAGAGTCTCGACAACGCGCTTCATCCTGCGGGCTCGGCCGACCTCAACATGCAGACGAGTCTTTACGATTCTCTCACTTTCCACCGTCTGGACGGCACCATCGAGGGCCGGCTCGCCGAGTCCTGGAAATTTGTCGATCCCAAAACACTCGTTTTCAAACTCCGGAAGGGAGTGAAGTTCCACGACGGTACGCCTTTCAACGCGGCCGCCGTAAAATTCAGTCTTGAGCGTACGATTGGCCATAAGCGCGCGCGCCTGAGAAAATGGATTACGATGATCAAAGAGGTCAACGTGATCGACGACCATACCGTCGAGATGAAGCTCAAATTCGCCTACGCGCCCATCCTTTTGAACCTGGGTACTCCGGTTGGCGCCATCGGCAGCCCCACGGCGATCAAGAAATACGGGAAAAATTTTCGCCGCAACCCCGTTGGAACGGGGCCCTTTATTTTCGATAAATGGGAGCCGGGAGAATACATTCGCTTGCGGGCCAACCCCAACTACTGGGATGGCAAGCCGAAAATTGATATCTTGGAATTCCGGCTGGTTCCGGAGGCCACGACGCGAGTTCTTCAGCTTCGTTCCGGGCAGGCCCAGCTGGCGATGTTCCTGCCTCCTGCGCAGATCAACGAGGTGAGAAAAGATCCCAAGCTGAACCTGATAAAAGGTGAGTTGTTCCGGATTATATTCATCGGAATGAACAACCAGATAAAACCCTTCGACAATCCCCTTGTCCGCAAGGCGATGAACTACGCCATCGACAACAAGACCATTGTCGAGAAGGTGATGCTCGGGGTGGGCAGGCCCATCCGGGGGCCCTTTGGGCCAAAAGTCTGGGGCTACGATCCAAAATTCGAGGAAATGGGGTACAGCTACAATCCCGCGAAGGCCAAGGCCCTCCTAAAGCAGGCGGGCTTTCCGAACGGTTTCGAAACGGAGTTCTGGCATCCGACCGGTCGATATACGATGGATAAGGTGGCCTCCGAGGCCATCCAGGCGCAACTGGCCAAGGTCGGGGTCAGGGTGAAACTCCGCACGGGATCGTGGGGTCTGGTTGCACCGACTATTCGGAACGGAAAAGCGCCTATGTATTTTTATGGCTGGGGCGCCTCCACGGGTGACGCCGATATGGTCATGTACCAGAAATTACACTCCAAGAATTTTGGCAAAAGCGGAAACTACTCACGCTACAAGAACCCCGCCTACGAGAAAATCGTCGTTAAGGCGCGGCAGCTTACCGATCCGGCTGCCCGCAAGGCGCTTTATCTGAAAGCGACGAAGATGTTGATGGATAATCCACCCTGGGTCTTCTTCAAGCAGGAAGTCATGCTCGTCGGAAAATCCAGTAAGCTCAAGGGCATAATTGTTCATCCCGGCGAGCGGATCTATTGGCGGAAAGCCTATCTGGAGAAATAAAAATCGCGTGTGGGGATGAATGGATAAGCGGCCCAGTCGATTGAGCCGTGAAAACCCCGCATAAAGAACCATACGACCGGCCTCCATCCGACGAACTGGTTCGAATGGGGGCCGGTTTGCGTGAACTTGAATGATAATGAGATGTGAACGGCAATTGTATTTGGTAAATTCAAAGCGGGAGAATCGTAATGCCTGATCCTGAAAGACTACAGAATATGCTCGACAAATTCGAAATCCAAGAGGTGGTCGCCGCTGCCTGTTATTCCCGAGACCATGGGGATTGGGATACGTTAAGGGATTCCTACCATCCTGACGGGACGGTTACTGTGAGCTGGCACTCCGGCCCGGTGGATGAATTTATCGAGCGGTCTAAAAAAATGATGGCCAATCGGGGGCCGCAGGATTTCACAAAGCATGTGAATGCAAACCAGCGCGTGAGGCTAAACGGCGACCGTGCCCTCATCGAATACGATGTGATTCTCCACAACAGGAGAATCATGGAAGGCTTCGCCATTGATTTTCATACATGGAGCCGCTACTTCGATCAGGTGGAGAAGCGCGACGACAGGTGGCGAATATTCAATCGCTCTGCGATTTATGAAAAAGACCGGATGGATCCGCACAACCCACGGGAAATTCCCGACTCTTTTTACGAGGACATGAACCTCGAGCAGTATCCGTTGAACATCCGCTACCACTGCTGGCGAAATGCAAAGACCGGACAAACCCCTCCGGAGGGGCTGGTTCTTGCCAGGTCGGAGAAAGAGAAAGAAATCCGCGAGACGGCGGAAAAGTGGTTGGCGGGCTAATAATGGCATAGTTGCTATTTCGTTTCTAAATACACGATGCACTTCATATGCTTATGTTTCCAAGACAGTTGTAAGTCCCTGAACTTCGTGTATTTGAATCATTGTTTGGCCTCGCCTTTAGTTGACGCCGGGTTTCCCGTCACTCTAAAGTGAGTCTTACGCATTCATATTGTCATCGAAGGAGAGAAAATGGATTTCAGTCTGACCGATGAGCAACGCGCCATCCGGGACATGGCTCGAACTTTTGCCCAGGAAGAATT
>JABJAL010000032.1 GCA_018669005.1 Nitrospinaceae bacterium | reverse complement strand
TTTCTTAACGGCTTTTTTCTTTGCTTTTTTTGCTGCTGCCATTATCGGCCTCTTTTCCTAAGAGTAAGTAAAAACGAAATAAGTTTTAGCTGGGGTCGATGGAAATCCCGGCGGCCTGGCATATCAGGCGCCGCGGAAGCACTTCGCACATCAGTTTTCTGTATTCAGCTGAAGCTCGAATGTCGTCAATGGGCGAGGCAATGGCGGCGCAGGCATCAGCCGCCTCCTGAGCGAGGGCAAGCGTGATTTCTTTGCCCTTGAGCAGTTTTTCGGCCCCAAGGCACCGAATGGGCGTGGCCGAAACCGAACCCAGGGAAATGCCTGCTTCCTGGCATATTTTGCCCTTCATCTTGAGGACGACGGCCGCGCCAACGACGGTGATTGCCATGGCGTTGCGTCGGGCTAGTTTGTAGTAGCCGTGGAGGTGGCCTTTGCCCGGAGCGGGGAAGGTGACCTCGGTAATAATCTCGCCAGGCTTGATGGCTGTTTTGCGGTAGCCGATGAGGAATTTTTCGAGAGCGACGGTGCGGCTGCCTTTGGGGCCCGTTAATTTGACACTTGCTTTTAGAGCCAAAAGAGGTGGAACCATGTCCGCCGCCGGGCCGCCGTCGATTAAATTGCCGCTGACCGTGGCCCTGTTGCGGATGATGGGGCCGGCAAATTTCGCCGCCATGGCAGCCAAAACGGGTACCTCTTTGGCAATGATCTTGCTGTTGATCAGATCAGTGACCGTCGTTAGGGCACCGAGCTTAATCACTCCCTTCGCCGAGGATATCCCCTTGAGTGACTTGATGCGCATGAGATCGATCACCAGCTTGGTCTCGCCGGTGTGATCATGGCGCAAATCGGGCATGAAATTGGTTCCGCCTGCAATGAACTTATACTTCTTGCCCTTGGTTGCCTTGATGGCCTCCTGGACAGTGTTTGGAGCTACAAAGTCGAATCCTCGCAATGCTCACCCCTGCCTTTCGAATGTTTGTGCCCACCTGAGGCGGACACGCAAACGAATATAAAAAAAGTTAAACCGCCTGTGTGTAATAAAAAGACCACAGCCTTATATCAAGACTGAAAGCCTATGCAAATCAACGCTGGAAAACTTGGTGGATGGGCCATGCCCCCCTCGAAATAGTGTCCGCAACCTATCAGTTCATCTAGAGGGGCGTCAAGTGATTGGACCCTTGCGGGCTGTGGGGCGAGGGCATAAAATCCCTCCTAATCACTATGGTTAATGGGCGCTCGGGAGCGCTCTTTCGGGGGTTTCATTGCACGAAAAAAAGAGTCAATTGAAATCAGAACGCCAGCGGGTTGCCGTATACAGCCTGGGCTGCAAATTGAATCAGGCCGAGGGCGAGGCGATGCGGCATTTGTGCGGCCAAGGGGGTATGGACCTTGTCCCCTTTGAATCGGAGGCTGATGTCTATGTCATCAATACTTGCACGGTGACTTCGGAGGCCGACCGCGAGGGGCGGCGACTGGCCCGACAGGCGAGGCGCAGGGCGCCGGACGGGGCCCAAGTGGTAATTGCAGGCTGCTCTGCGCAGGCGAACACAGCAGGAATGAGCATCCCCGAGGCGGATCTGCTCCTTGGCAATGCCGAGAAGATGCGCCTTCCTGAATATTTGAGCTGCCTTCCTGCTGGTGGGGATGTATCGCCCATCAGCGGCAAGGGCGCCTCAGAGGCGGGTCTCTCCGAGGCGAGCCTCCCCCAGGTGCGTGTCGCAGCAATCGACAGGCGCGAGAGGATGGATGTTTTTCCCCTAGATCATTTCGAGGGTCGCACGCGCGCCTTTCTCAAGGTGCAGGATGGTTGTAATTTTGCGTGTACCTTCTGCGCGACGACCCTGGCGAGGGGCCCTAGTCGCTCTCTAGATGCCGACGAGTGTGTGTCGCATGCCAGGCGGCTTGCTCAAAGCGGCCACCTGGAGATTGTGATGACGGGCATTCATCTAGGAGCTTATGGACGGGACCTTAAGCCGCGAAACACATTAAGCAGACTCTTGTGTCATCTTCTTGAAGTGGATGAGATACGGCGCCTGCGCCTCTCATCGGTCGAGCCAGGGGAGGTGACACGTGAACTCATTCGCCAAAGCGCCCGGGCCGCGTATGGGACGAAATCTGAGGGCGCCTATGTCTGCCGCCATTTCCATGTGCCGGTTCAGAGCGGGGACGATGAAATCCTTCGTGCCATGGGGCGCAACTACACGGCTGATCGGTGCGCGAGTCGTTTTAGCGAGCTTGTGCATGCGATGCCGGGGGTGTGTCTTGGCGCCGATTTCATCGTGGGCTTTCCTGGCGAGAGCGCCGAGGCCTTTGGGCGAACGATGGAATGGGTGCGCGAGTCGCCCATCTCATATCTGCATGTATTTTCCTACTCAGAGCGAGAGGGCACTCTTGCGGCGTCGATGCCGGGCCGCCTCAAAGGAGATGAAGCCCGCAAGCGCACACGTGCTCTCAGGGAGCTTGGACAGCGCAAGTGGTCGGCGTTCGTTGCCTCCCAGGCTGGCGCCGAGGCCGAGGTTCTTTTCGAGGGGCGGCGCGAGGATGGCCGACTCACGGGCCTGACGGATAACTATGTGCGCGTCATGGCCGAGGGGCCTGATGAATGGATTGGCGAGTTGGTTCCCATGCGTCTTGAGGCGTGCCAAGGCAAAGTAGGCGGTGCCCTTGTGGCCGGGCGGGAGGCAACGCTTGTGGGGGTGGAGCCGTTATGAGTGACGAGCAATCGCGACCGGATCCGTTTGGCGAGGGGGCGCCCGAGCTCGATGAGCAGGAATCGTCTCGCCGCGTCATCACACTACTCTCTGATTTTGGTACCGACGACCATTCTGTTGCCGTCATGAAGGGCGTAATTCTAGGTGTGAATCCCGAAGTTCATGTCGTGGATATCACCCACTCGATTTCGATGTACGATATTGCCTCGGGTGCCGAAATTTTGGCGGCGGCGTATCATTATTTCCCCAAGGGTACTATTCATGTAGCTGTGGTGGACCCTGGCGTGGGAGGCGAGCGCCGCGGAATCCTCGCCGCCACAGAGAATTATCTCTTCGTGGGCCCGGATAACGGAATATTTTCCCACGTTTACGATGACCCGGCTTTTTTATGGGTGAGGGATCTTCGGGCGGTTGATTTCTTTCTTGAAAAAGTCAGCTCCACCTTCCACGGTCGCGACATTTTCGCTCCGGTGGCGGGTTATCTTTCCTCGGGTGAAGATCCTGAGGATTTTGGCCCTGTCATCGTGAATCCGGTAAAACTTGAAATACCCCGTAGCCATGTGCGGCCCGGCGGCAATATCGAGGGTGAGATTGTTTCTGTCGATCATTTTGGCAACCTGATCACCAACATCGACACCGGGGTGTTCTGGGATGGGGAGAGTCTTGTTGGTGAGGATGAGGGGACAATTACCCCTGTTATTGAAATCGCCGGGATCACGATTCGTGGCCTGAGCGAGTTTTATCAAGCGATGGACAAAGGACAATGCGGCGCGCATTTCAACAGCTGGTCGCGTCTGGAAATTTTCCTCCCCGAGGGGAGGGCGGCGGATGACCTCGGTGTGGGCCGGGGAACGCCAGTCAAGGTGAAATTCGAATTTGAGCGATGACAAGGAGATAAACATGACACAAGAGGCAGTGAAGTTGACCGTGTATAGCGATTTTTTGTGACCCTGGTGTTTTAACTCGGCCGTGCGCCTGAAGATGATTAAAGAAGAGTACGGAGACAAGGTGATACTTGAGCCTCGCGTGTTTATGTTGCGACCCGAGCCCGATCCTACGGCGGTTTTCAATGAATACCGACGCACGGGATGGGAGCGCTGCAACGCCCAGCCTGAATCGGGAGACTATCGGATGTGGGAGGGTGGTGGCGACTATCCGATATGCTCGATGCCCTCGGCCCAGGCCGGACTCGCAGCCCGAGCGCAGGGGCCCGAGGCGTGGGACGCGTTTCATATGAATCTTTTGACCGCCATGTTCACGGAGAGCCGCGATATCTCGCAGCTTGAGGTTCAGTGTGATGTGGCTGAGAAAAGCGGCCTCGATGTGGCCCTGTTCCGGGATGAGGTGGCGAGCGAACTGCATAAAGATCAGGCGATCAAGGAGTACACCGAGGCGATCAACAAAGGTGTTACGGGGATTCCCTCTGTCGTGGTGAACGATGAGGCCATGCTTGTGGGCGCCGTTGAAAGGGAGAATTACCGTTTCGTGATCAATCATATTCTTGAAAACGGCGAATTGCCTCGTCAGGCGGCTCCAGGCCTGCCGCAAATTTAATGTCGTCCTCGCCCTTGAGGGACGCCCCGCCCAATCTTTCGGGCTGCATCACTGATGTCCCTGGTTTCATGCTGGGGCACTGCGAAAAAAAAGAAGCCCTGACCGGCCTCAGCGTACTCATTTGCCCGCCCGGAGCTGTGGGTGCCTGCGAGCTTCGGGGAACGGCCACCGCAACGCGGGGACTGGATGCCCTGAGGCCCGAGCATCTGGTTGGCAACGTGGACGCTATTGTCCTGACGGGCGGAAGTGCCTACGGCCTTGCCTCGGCGGACGGGGTGATGCGCTATCTGGAGTCAAAAGGTAGGGGCTTTTCTGTGGGCCGCCACACCGTGCCCACCGTGGCCGCTGCCGTTCTGTTTGACCTCAACACTGGAGACGGGGATTTTCGGCCTGACGCGGCAATGGGGCTTGCTGCGTGTGAGGCGGCAACGGAGCGCGAAGGCCCCCAGGGAAACGTCGGGGCGGGCCTCGGTGCGACAGTTGGAAAACTCCTGGGCCGAGGTCGGGCGATGAAGGGCGGGATAGGCACGGCTAGCATTCGTCTGCCCGGTGGCGGCACAGTTGGCGCAGTGGCGGCGGTGAACGCCTGGGGGGGCGTGTATGATCCGGCAACCGGGGCGCCCCTTGCCGGGCCTCGGGCCGAGGCGCCCGAGGTGGGGATTATAGATACGACACATTACCTTTACACCAATGGCCGCCCCTTTGAGGGTTGGACCGGCTCCGGGGAGAACACCACGCTGGGAGTCGTTACAACCGATGTCGCGCTCACCAAGGCCGAGACCCAGAAGCTCTCCCAGATGGCTGCGAACGGTCTGATTCAAACCGTGCGGCCATCCTATTCGACGGTGGATGGTGATGTGGTGTTTGCGGTCTCAAGCGGAGAGAAAAAAGAATCTCTTGATGCCGTGGGCGCGGCGGCGCAGACAGCCCTGAGCCGAGCGATCTGCCGCGCCATCATCGAGGCCGAGGGCATTGACGCGATTCCCGCCTGGCGTGATCTGAAGTGAGCGGTGATAGTCAGAGCAAAAATACGCAGCAGGCTCCATGGGGGGCGCGCGATTATTTCGATTTGACGGTTCTCGGAGCCGCGCACGGGTTTAGCGACGGCTTCGGCAACATGCTCGTCCCGGTGCTGGCGCTCATCGTGGCAGACCTGGGCTTGAGCCCCCTTGAGGCGGGAACCCTTCTTAGCTCATTTAGCCTTGCCACGTTCATTTTCCTCTACCCACTCTCGATGCTGGCCGACTATACAGGCCGAAAAAAAGCCATCGTCATCGCGGGGTTGGGCGTGGCTGCCGTTTCGTTCATCTTGATGGGTTGGACCCAGAGCTTCACTGCCTTGTTGGCGCTCTCATTTCTGGCGGGGGTGGGCAATTCTACCTACCACCCTTGCGGGACCGCGCTCACCGCTGAGCGATTTGCCGCGCATCGCTCGTTCGCCATCTCCTGGCACGGGATGGGGGGAAACATTGGGACGAGCCTGATGCCGCTGATTCAGGCGGCGGTTGCCGCCGTGGCCAGCTGGCGGGTGGCCGTTATTGCATGCGCTGCCCCTGCGCTGGCCCTGCTTCCGATAGTTGGACTTCGGTTTCACGGAAAATCCGTGGGCGAGGCTGCTCCTCAAGCGGGGCAGGGAATACGCGCCATGTTGGTCCGCGTATTAAAGAACCGCAACGTCATTCTCCTTGCGCTGGTCTACACCTTAAGAGGGATCGGCACGAAGGGGATGATAGGATTCCTTCCTCTGATAGCCTCACAAAAATTAGGAATGGACACGGCGCAGATAGGACTGGCCGTCTCGCTCTATTTCGCGGCGGGGGCGGTGTCCAAGCCCTTCATGGGCTATCTGTATTCCAGATGGGGGCCGCGTGCGGCGCTGATTTTTCCGCTAGTCGCGGCGGGGGCACTCTCTATTGCCGTGCCGTTTGCGAGGTGGGAGATGGCGCTGATTTTGATTTCCATGATGGCGGGCATGTTTAGTTTTGTTAGTCCTATCATTCTTACGGCGACGGCCGATTTGTGCGAGCCCGAGGTGCTTGCCTCCTCGATCGGGGTAATTTATACGCTTCATGGCTTGAGCTTCATCGCCCCGCTCGTGGGAGGATGGTTGGCGGAGAGCTATGATATGGATGTGAGTTTTTATTTTTTCGGTCTTGTGACCTTCTCGGGTATTTTCGTGGCGATGAAGCTACCCGGCAAGGAAGTCATCGATAATTTGAGGCAAAATGGAGGGAGATAGAAATGGCCCGTGAATATTTCAAGGGAACTTGGCATGAGGATCGCTCTTTCTCTCAGGCGGTGGCGACGCGGGGAGGGCGGACGGTTTGGCTGGCTGGCGTCGGTATGTGGCGCGACAAAGACGGAAATTTGCTGGCCGGAGATTTTGAGGCCCAAGTGCGCGCCTCATTTGCCCAAATTGAGGAAACACTAGGGCGCACCGGCGGGAAGCTTGCCGACATCGTCACCATGACGGTGTTCATCCTGGATGTGCGGCACGGCAATGAATTTGTCGAGCTTAGAAAAGAGTATTTTTCAGACGGGTTTCCAGGTAGCGCATTAATAACCGTGGCGGGTTTTGCAAAGCCCGAGATGATGGTGGAGATTCAGGCCATCGCCGTGGTTGGAGACGAGTAGATAGGGGCACGACCAGCTTAGGCCGAAATTTTCTCTTTTTCCGCATAGCGCCGGTTTGCTATTTCTATATCCTCTGAGTGCGATTCGGCCCAATGCCCCAGTGCGGTTAGCGGCTCAACAAGGGTGCGCCCCAGATCGGTCAGCGAATATTCCACCTTGGGGGGAACGACAGGGTGCACCATTCTGTCGATTAGCCCGTCGGCCTCAAGCTCGCGAAGTGTCTGCGTCAACATTTTCTGCGAAATACCCCCGATGGTCCTTCTGATTTCCGAGTAGCGCATGGTGCGCTTTGCAAGACAACGAACGACAAGGCCCGTCCACTTGCTCATGAGGCGCGCTAGAATTTTTCGACCTGGGCAATCAACACAAAACACCTCGGGATCATGGATAGGCATTGGAATTAACTCCTTGAAATTAAATGGATTTAAGTATTACCCGTTTCTCGAAAGTACTTTAACGAACCAAACTGTATGTATACTACAATTAGGTACCTATATTGTAAATAGAGCGAGAATAATCTAATCTCCGGAGCACGTTAAAAATTGCGGTCTAGGCACCGATTTTTATTGTTCAACGAGGGAGTCTTTCTGATGAGAATTTCGCGTATTTTGCTGACGATATTTGTGTTCGTGGGGTTGGTCGATGTCCAGGGGCTGAGCCAGGCCGGGGCGGCGGATAAATTTGTTTTGGGGATGCCTGTCCGTCCTCCTATCATGGTTCACCTTCCTGTTTTCTATGCACTCGACAAGGGATTTTTCAAGAAAAATGGCCTCGACGTTGATGTGCAATTCTTTCGCGGAGGCAATGCCACCCACCGTGCGATCACGAGCGCGAACTCTAAGTTAGATGCTGCTGTTGCCCCTGCAGCTCTTGCGATGGTGGGTATTACGAAGGGTAGCGGTCTGAAGTTTTTTCATTCAATGGGCTACAAGTTGGAAGCGCAAATCGCCGCCGCTCCCGGCATCGATAATGTGCAAAAGCTAAGAGGCAAGACTTTTGGTATCGAGGGACGGGGAGGATTTAGCCATCTTGCCATCCGCTCGATTTTGGAGCCTGCGGGCGTTAACGATAAAGAAGTGAAGTACATGAAAACGCCGCCGCCGGCCCGCGTCCCCTTCCTTCTTAATAAGAAGGTTGACGCCGTCGTCATCCACGTTGAGCAGGTTCTGCTGGCCCAGAAAAAACGACCGGGCATCACGGCCCTTGGCAGCCTCTGGAAGCTACGACCTCATCAATTCTATAACGCCTTTATGGCTCGCTCCTCTCAAATAAATAAAAACAAGGACGCCTATGTCCGCTTTGCGGTTGCGATGATGCAGGCAAATCGCTCGATATACAAAGACAAAAAGGGATTCTTGGAATCCGCGAAAAAATGGTTGCGCCCCGTCTATAAGAAGAATTTCGAGGTAGTTGGCAAAACCTATGACTATTTCGTAAAAGAGCGCATCTGGGCAGTGAACAGCGGTATGCCGAAAAAATCAATTGAGTGGACCGCCAAATTTCTGAAAAATTTAAAGAAAATAAAATCGGCGATTCCCCCGGCGGACTCCTTCATCGCCAAGGATGTCGTCAAGGCAACGATCGGTAAAGTGGGTGAGGTGTTGCCCTCGGAAAGATAACCGGGCGTGCCCGCGTTTCGCCGGGGTTTGATGTTGGCAGTGTGGTGTGAAAGCTCTCCCCGGGTTTGCTCGTTTTCTTGAAAGAGCAGGTCTGTAGATTGCTAGAAGCCACCCAGTAGATTGCATTTTTTTTCAGCGGGGGTGGGCTAGGTTTGCGCCGTCACCACCTTTAGAGGCTCTATTATGGAACTAATCCTTCTGGGGACCGGCTCGCCCCCCCCCGATCCTTCCACCAGCGGTCACGCTGACGGCATTGTGGTGAATGATCGTCTTTATCTTCTCGATGCGGGGCGAAACGTATGCCGCCAGATATCGGCCGCAGGCTACCCGGTTCAAGAAGTTGATCACCTCCTCTTCACGCATTTTCACTCGGACCATTTTACGGGTTTCGCGGATTTCTACATCACCCGCTGGCTCTTTGGCGCACAGAGGTCTCTCAAGGTTTGGGGCCCCGGCCCCGTCGAGGAGCACGTCAAGCGTATGCTCCACTACTACGAGTATGACATCGAAATTCGCGCCAAAGAGGGCAAGCCGAGGGAGGGGTTGGGTATCGAGGTGACGACGCTCGCCCCCGGTGATGAGTTTGAGCTAGATGACATCCAGATTAAGGTTGATAAAGGCACCCATCATGGCAACGTAGACGACATACTCTCCTACCGCTTTGAGGCGGATGGGCGCGTTATCGTTATTGCGAGCGATGGGGGGCCAACAGAAAAACTGGTGCCTCTCGCCAAGGGAGCCGATGTGCTTGTCATGCACCCGTGTCTCCCCGATATGATCGTTGAGTTGATAGGGCAGACCCCCGAAATGGCCAAAATTATAGCGGGTCACCATGCCAAGACTGATGAAATAGGGCAGGTGGCGACGGACGCCGAGGTGGGGATGGTGATTTTATCTCACCTGACGCCGCCCAGGGCGCCCGAGGAATTGGTGGTAGAGGAGGTGTCCCGCCATTTTAACGGGAAGATAGTTCTCGGCCGCGATCTCCAACGATTTTAAATCATCTGTGGGACATTTATTATTTTAGCAAGATTAGCGAAAAAACCGTATTTTGATGTAGGTTAAAATAAAGTACAATTAGAAAATGGCCACAATTTATTGGTGCGGTTGTATTTTAATTTCAATTACTTGGAGTGTTGTTTTTGCTCCGCTTTCTAATGCGATGTCCCGGTGTTAGCGACTTTGCCCCGGCTCATATCAAAAGGAATCATGGATTCATGGCTGAATCAGTAAACGGAAAAGATGTCTGGCTCCATCTTAGGGGCGTCCATAAATATTATGGCGAACTTCATGTGCTCGACTCTATCGATATCGAAGTACACGAGGAGGAAATAGTCACAATTCTCGGGCCGAGTGGTTGCGGCAAGACGACGCTCTTGAGAATACTGAACGGCCTCATTGCGCACGATTCAGGCGATGTTCTCTACAAGGGCGAGATGGTTCAAGGACCTCGACCAGAAATGGCGATGGTTTTCCAACATTTCGGTCTCTTCCCCTGGAAGCGATTGAGTCAAAACATTGGCTACGGATTGAGCTTGCAGGGTCGTCCAAAAGAGGAAATCGATAAGCTGGTGGAGCACTACACCGGACTCGTCGGCCTTGAGGGCTTCGAGAATAACTATCCCTCCGAGCTTTCGGGTGGTATGCAGCAGCGAGCAGGCCTTGCCCGGGCGCTGGCCACACAAGCCGACGTTCTTTTGCTTGATGAGCCCTTTGGCGCGCTCGACGCTCTGACGAGGGAGCAACTCCAGGAAGAGCTTCTCAAGATTAACGAGGCCGAGCCCAAGGCAATGATTTTCATCACCCACAGTATTGACGAGGCGCTTTTGCTCGGCGACCGGGTGTTGGTGATGACGCCCCGGCCCGGCGAAATACGCTTTGAGATGGACACAGGCTTCGGGCGCGGTCGCGATCTTGAGGAAATTCGCGGGAGCAACCGCTTTCAGGAGTTGCGGCATTATATCTGGGAGCTTCTTCGGAACCCGGAGAGGGAACCCGGTCCGATTCCTTCTGGTGATGTAGTGGCAGAGGGGAGCACGAAATGACAACAGAAACTACTACAGCTGTCGCTTCTCCCGAGGCAGAAAAAGAGCAGAATTTTCTTATTCGGTGGATTATCGACCCCGCCATATTTCTCCGCGTGTTTTCGGTTCTTCTTGTCGTAGGTGGCTGGGAGGCGATGGGACAGGCAGGCCAGATTTCACCCGCCGTATTCAGTTATCCCAGTGCTATTACATACGCTTTTTTTGAGCTGATCTTGAATGGCCAAATGTTGGCCGCAGCCAAGGAGAGCATTATCATTCTCGTAGCTGGTCTTGGCACCGCCATCCCGGCCGGGATCGTGATTGGCATCTTGATGGGTCGATTTAAGTATTGTGAGTACCTGTTCGATACATATGTCTATGCGCTATATGCAACGCCAGTTGTGGCGTTGGCTTTTCCGATCGCGATGGTTCTCGGTGTGGATTTCGCGGGAAAAACCACCATTGTCATCTTCTTCGCTATCATGCCCGTTATTGTGAACTGCTTTCATGGCGTCAAGAACGTTGATCCGTTTTTGATGGAGGTGACGAAATCTTTTTGCTCTAATGAGGCGCAGCGCTGGCGCGATCTGATTTTTCCCTCAATGGTGCCCTACTTGGTGGCGGGCCTCGGTCTGGCTTTTGGCCGCGGTCTGGTGGGGATGGTGGTCGCAGAATTTTTGATGAGTATTTCGGGACTAGGTGCGCTGAGTCAGGATTATGTTGGAGAGCTTGAACTCGACAAGGGGCTCGCGCCGGTGGTGTTGTTGATGATCACTGGCATCGTGCTAACGAAATTTGTGAATATTGCCGAAAATAGATTCTCCTCGTGGCGAACGAGGAGAGATGCATAAGTTGTCAGCTGTATTAACTTTGAAGGATGGAATCATTTGCGGTTCCACAACAAGAGGAGACGTTTGAGATGAGAAAATTTAAAAACCTGCTGTCTGCTGTCGCCGTCTTGGCCATACTGCTTGGCTTTGGAGCGGCTCCGGCCAGTGCTGTCGAAACAATTGTGTTGGGTATGCCCGTCAAGCCGCCCCCCATGGTTCACCTGCCGGTCTACTATGCGATCGACAAGGGGATTTTTAAGCTCAATGGCCTTAACGTGAAGGTTAAATTCTTCCGTGGCGGTGTTGCCACCTACCGGGCGGCAGTCAGTGGCAAGAGTGCTCTGGACGCCGCCTGGGTTCCTGCACCGATTGGGATGACGGGCATAGCCAAAGGCAGCGGGCATAAATTCTTCCATTCGATGGCATTTTTGTTTGAAGCGCAGTTGGGTGTTGCCCCCGGCATTAACACCGTTAAAGACCTTCGCGGCAAAACGATTGGCATCGAGGGGCGCGGCGGCTACAGCCACACGGGTGCCTTGGCCGTTCTCGGGCCTAACGGACTAGGCGACAAGGATGTGAAGTATATCAAGACACCGCCCCCGGCCCGCGTGCCTTTCTTGACGAAGAAAAAGGCTGACGCCGTGCTCATCCATGTCGAGCAGGTACTTCTGGCTAAAAAGCTCCGCCCCGGCGTCAAGGCAGTGGCGAGTCTTTGGACCTACCGCCCCAAGTATTTCTATGGCGCATTCATGGCTCATCAGGACAACTTGAAAGCCAAACGAGACGCTTATGTTCGCTTCTCGGTGGCGATGATGCAGGCGAACCGCTCCATTTATAAAGATAAGGCCGGCTTCCTTGAGACGGCGGACAAATGGATGAAGAAAGTTTATAAAAAGCATGGTGGCCTCCTGAGCCAGACCTACGATACGTTCGTTAAGGCCCGTATCTGGGCGGTTAACAACGGCATGCCGAAGGCAACCGTTGATTGGACAAACGCGTTCAACAAAAAACGCGGCAAATACAAGAAGGGCACCCCCAGCTACTCGGACCTCATCGACACAGGCATTGCTGCCGATGCGCTCAAGAGAGTGGGCGGGGCTATCGGAAAATCTGAGAAATAGTTATTTCTGGCCGCCACGTTCTTTGGACGCGGCGGCCTTTTTTTGTCCGGGCCCATGAGTGGGCCTAGTAATTTCAAGAGTTCCTCCTGATTTGCTATGACGGTACTCGTAAATGGGAAGCCTCCCATCGACTGGAAGACGCAGGTGAAATCCTATGTGAGGGATCGCTACGCCCATTTGGCCGCTGATGATGCGTTCCCAAAGGGCGGCGACGGCAGGGCGAGTGAGGCGGGTTATCCGGCTGAGTGGTTGGACGATCTTCCCGCTCGTGTGTCCGGGGCCTATTGCGGTTGCGGTTATGCCCTTGACGGGGTGGACATCTCGGGTGTTCGTCTTGCTGTGGACCTGGGTTGTGGTGCGGGTCTCGATTCGCGTTTGTTGGCGGAAAGAATTGATAAGGGCGGGTGGGTTCTGGCCTTCGATATGGCCTTGCCCATGCTTCAAAGGGTGAGGGAGGCTGCTGGTGGGCTGCCTGTTCGCCCGGCAGCTGGGGATATCGAGTGCTTGCCCTTCGCCGATAATTCCGCCGATCTGGTTTTGGCCAACGCCTCGCTCAACCTTCTTGTGGACAAGGGGGCGGCGCTTGAGGAGATTAGACGTATTCTTCGGCCCGGGGCCAAGCTCATCGCAAGAGAGTTGGTGCGCGTGGGAGAGTTGCCCGTGGAGATTGCCAAGGATCCTCAGGCGTGGAACGCCTCGCTGGGTGGTGTGCTTGAGGAGGAGGAGTGGTTGAGGCTATTGGCCGAGGCCGGATTTGAGGATGCCTCAATATCAGACCATCGCCCATTTCGTCCCGTTGTGGCCGTGCGTATCGAGGCAGTAAAACCTTGTTAAGTTTAGGGATTTGATATGACAAATGAATCCACCGGTGCCGATCGGCTGACGCAGGAGGCGCTGTCTCATTGGTATGTGCGCCTTCTGGCGAACGGCATACCTTATCAAGATGCCGCCGACGTCATTCCGCAAGTAACGTCCTGGCGTGAGTGGTGCAGACTTTGGATTGAGCGGGCTGCCCAGCGCGAGGCCCAGGCCGAGGAGATGGCTCGTGCGGGAAGACGGTTTAGCGCCGCCGAGGCTTTCGTCCGCGCCTCTTTGGCCTATCATTTTGCCCAGTTCGTGTATCACGAGGATCAGGCATTAAAAAACAAGGCCTAAACGAAAAAGGTGGAATGCCATACCCGTGCGCTACCCGATTTGCGTCCGCGAGGCGAGCGGGTGGAGATTCCGTTCGAGGATACGACGCTGCCTGCAATTTTTCGGCTCCCGGCCCATGCCGCAGGCGCCCCCAGAGGAGCCCCGGTTGTTATCTTGATTGCGGGCCTGGATTCAACAAAGGAGGAATTTTATACCCTCGAGGCCGAGATTCATCTTCGCGGGCTGGCGACGCTGGCTTTTGATGGTCCGGCGCAGGGCGAGCGATCGGCGATGGTTCTGCGTCCTGATTTTGAGGTGGCTGTTTCGAGTGTGGTGGACTATCTGTGTGCCGATTCGCGTGTGAATGCTGCCAGGATAGGTGCCCTCGGGGTGAGTAGCGGAGGCTACTATGCACCCCGCTCGCATGCGGCCGATAGCCGTCTTGCTGCGACCGTTGGGGTGGCAGGATTCTACGATTTGGCCGAATGCTGGGGAGATCTGCCGGCGCTCACGCGGCAGGGTTTTTCTGTCTCATTTGGAAATCTTGCTGAGAATGAAGCCGCCGAACGGGCCAAAGAGGTGACGCTGCGCGGCAGGCTGGCAGGATTGGACAGGCCACTGCTGCTCATACACGGGGAAAAAGATAGGCTCTGCCCAGTGTCGCATGCGCAGCGAATGGTCGAAGAGGCGGGAGGCCAGGCCGAGCTTGTCGTTTATCCTGAAGGCGTGCACGTATGCAATAATATTCCGTTTCTCTGGCGCCCCCTGGCGGCGGACTGGCTGGCGGAAAAACTGTCCTCGTGAAGCATTGCTTGTTGACGCTAAATAACCCTTGATGGTATTGACTTAGCCGCGCGGTGCGTTATTCTTCTCATCGCTAAGCGGGAATAGCTCAGTGGTAGAGCACAACGTTGCCAACGTTGGGGTCGCGGGTTCAAATCCCGTTTCCCGCTCCAGAATTTATCCCTAATTCATTAGGTTGCAGCGAACTTCTCCCTCATCCCGGGGGAGAAGTGCCACTGTATTTTCGTTCCCACTATAATGCAGCAACGATGCTCGACTGAGTCTTGGCAATGTGATTTTTTGAAATTTGTAACATTTTGTATGTTGAGTAAAATAATGACCCATAAATATTTGTAGGCGAATAGGATTTAAGTTTAAGTCCGATTTCTCGTTCCAGAAGAAAAAAGAACCAGGAACTGACTAATGTCAGCCCTGGTTCTTTGGTTACCCTTGTAAATAGATGAAAGGCATCTCCTGTCTTTGCCGCTACCGCCTGCGATGGCGGGTAGGGCGGCGGTGGAGTTTTAACTGGTTGTAGACGCCCTCGACGTTAAGGGGAAGGTAGTTTTTGTATCGCCCCCAGCTCTTGTATTTTTCCAGTTTAATGGAGGCTTTCATTTCCTCTAAAGACTTACCCGCCTGGGCAGCTTTCAGGACGGCGCCGTAAAGGTCTTCGTAAAACCCTCGCTGGTCCTTCACATCGCTCATTTTACCCATTTTCCCGTGGCAGGTGGCCAGGGTGTCAAAATCGAGGCCCTCGACAACCTTGATCGCATCGATCCACTCGGGAAGATAGGCGTCGCTCAATTTTTTGAAGCCCACACTTTTTACGGCCACAAAATCGCAGGCGTAAAGCGTGCGTTCGGCGGGAAAGCGCATGACGACCATATTGTCGGAATGGCTCTTTCCAACATAGGTGAGTTCTATTTGTTTTCCCCCGAGGGAGAGAGTCATTTTGTCCGAGAAGGTGATGTCGGGAGTCGCCGTAGGTCGTTTTTCGCCAACAATGTCGGCTTTGGCATTTTTGTGTGCGATGACGGTGGCGGTGTCGGCGAATACTTCACCGCCCGAGATGTGGTCTTGGTGATCGTGGCTGTAAATTAGGTATTTAACCGGCTTGTTGAATCTTTTTTTGAGTTCTCCTTTAAGCCAGGAGGCAGCACCTTTATTTATGGGATCGGCTACGACGATACCATCAGCTGTTACAAAAAAAACTGAAAAATGGAAATTGTTCTGAAAACGATAGAGATCTCCTGAGATTTTCTTGATAGATCTTTTTGGAGATTTTGGGGCGGCCTGGAGGCGGGTTGGAAGGGCCGCGAGCGCCATTGATAGGAGTAGTCCTGTTAGCAATATCCTGCGGGAAACCAGTTTCATGTAATTCTCCTCGAATGCGACGGCAAGTGTTAGCTTCGCTTCATGTAGGTGAAAAGGTATAATACCAGAACAAGGGTGATAAGGAAAAAATTTCAATATTCAGGCATTTGATGAAATGAGAATTTTGGGTCGTTTGGTTGGTCTTTACGGTTTTGTCTGCGGTAAATTGATAGGCGCCGTACGAATCTTAATGTGAGGATTGGATGATTAGTCTGTGGAATGAAAGCGAGTCGGCAACCTTTGATGGGGGGCTAGCATTGCGCGTTTATGCCTCGCGCCTTTTAGGGGAAGACCCTTCTCTCGTTCTTCACGGCGGCGGAAATACTTCGGTGAAGGTCCGAGAGAAAAATCTTTTTGGAGAAGAGCAAGAGGTCCTCTATGTAAAGGGCACTGGGCAAAATCTCGCCGTTATCGAGGAAAGCGGCTTTACGCCAGTGCGAAGAGATGCCTTGCTGAAATTGCTGGAGTTGGCAGATTTGCCTGATGCGGATCTGAAAAATGAATTAAGCCTTTTGGTGATGCGGGCAGATGCGCTGGCTCCTTCCATCGAAACTTTCCTGCACGCGATTTTTCCGCATCAGTATGTAGACCACACCCATTCCGATGCAGTTTTGGCCATATCGAATACCGATGATGGAGAGGAGCGAATAAGGGAAATTTATGGGGGCAGGGTAATCATCGTTCCATACACCAAACCTGGTTTCACCCTCGCCAAGGTTTTTCAACAAAAATATTCGGAAGCCAGCGCGGAAATTGAGGGTGTTGTCCTGATGCACCACGGTGTTTTCTCGTTCGGGGATTCCGCGAGAGCATCGTATGAAAAAATGATCGAACTGGTGGACATGGCCGAGAAGTATTTGGTGGCGAATGGCGCCTGGGAGTTGTCCAGCATCGAGGCCAAATGGGGCGATGTTCCACGAGGCGCATTGATGATTCGGATGGCCTCGCTCAGAAAAGATATTTCTGACGCTGCAGGATCTCCCCTCATACTTTCGGCCAGGGGTAGCGAGCGGTGTCACGAATTTGCCCGCAGGAAGGATGTGTCTTTTATTTCACAGCAGGGCCCTGCGACGCCGGACCATGTTCTTCGCACGAGGCGCATTCCGATGGTGGGCATTGATGTTAGGGCCTATGCAAAGTCGTATGAAAATGAATTTAAATTGCATGCGCCCTCCTGTCTTGTGGCGGAAGATATGCTCGACCCCGCACCCCGCGTTGTTCTTGATACGGAGCTTGGTCTTTGCTCGGCAGGTCGCTCGGCTCTTGAGGCCGCTATGGCTGGCGATATTTATGAACAGACGGTGGATCTTATTTTGCGGGC
>JABJAL010000031.1 GCA_018669005.1 Nitrospinaceae bacterium | reverse complement strand
CAGCTTGCCTCGATAAGCTCAAGCCCTTTATTCATCATACTTGCCGAATCGATCGTGACCTTTGGCCCCATCTTCCAGGTTGGATGGCGAAGCGCCTCCTCGGGGGTGACTTCATAGAGCGATTCAATCGGAGTGGTTCGAAACGGCCCACCCGAAGCAGTCAGGATGACACGAAGCACCTCATGAGCGGCCCGACTTCCATCCAGCAACTGCGCCACGCCAGCATGCTCGCTGTCGATGGGAAGAATAGGAACTTTCAGATCTGAGGCTCTTTGCGTAACCAGTTCGCCCGCCATGACAAGCACTTCTTTGTTCGCTAGCGCAATGGCGGCCCCAGCTTCTATCGCCGCCAGAGTCGGTTCGAGGCCGACCGCTCCGACAAGAGCCGAAACAACGATGTCAGCACCTACGCCAGCCGCAACCTCGCGAAGCCCCTCGCTGCCACTTAAAACCTTCACGTCGGTGCCGTTATTGAGGCTCGCCACATTCTCTGAATTGGATATCGATACCAATTTCGGAGAAAATTCTCTTGCCTGATGCGCCAACCGCTCCCAATTCGATCCTGCGGCTAGCGCTACAACCTCGAATCGATCCCGGTTATCCGCAATGACGCGAAGAGTATTTTCTCCGATACTTCCAGTTGAGCCGAGAATGGCTACCTTCTTCACGGCAAATACCTCAAAAGATCATCAGCCAGCGAACCATCTTAGAAAAAAGTAAAACGGGGGCGTTGCCAAAAGCAGTCCATCGATGCGATCTAAAATACCACCATGTCCTGGAATACCGGACCCAGAATCCTTCCTCCCCGCCGCCCGTTTCACAAAAGACTCACAAAGATCACCAACCTGCGAGAGAAGACCTACCACCATGGCGACAAAAATCGCCACCACCATATCCAGGGAACTTAACAACCAGACCGCTACCACCAGGCCCGCTAAAACACCCACAACGAGACCACCGACAGAGCCCTCAACCGTCTTGCCTGGACTAATTGAGGGGGCGAGTTTTCGGGAACCGAAAGCGCGACCAATATAATAGGCAGCAATATCGTTAGCCCAGACGACCGCAAATAAAAACAAGACGGCCTCTTTGCCGACATCAAGCAGGCGAAGCATTACCACCAGAGCACAGGCACCGCCAATCCATAGGAGCCCAAGAAGTGAAGCGCCGGCTCCTGCAAGTCCTGATTTTTGATCCTCGGCACTCATTGCACGAACGAAGATTCTCAAAAAGATCAAGGTTAGGGCCAAAGTAGGTGTTAGGCCTCCCACCCAAAAGGCGAGGACCAAGAGCCCGGCATCGAGAGCACCCTCCCATCTCACACTCTCCCAACCACAGTCCGCCAACAACCCTTGAAATTCCCACGCCGCCACAAGGGCCACAATGACCGCAATCACCAAAAATACAATTGGAGGGCCATACCAGACAGATAGAAGAAGGGGAACGGCGAGAGCGATGGCACTTAAAAAACGAACCACGGCCAGCTCAAACTTTCGGAGGAGCGATTTGGTCTTCAGTCAAACCAAATTTCCTCACCCGGGATTGAAAGGCGAGAACGGCGGATTCGAGTTCCCGCTCTCCGAAATTTGGCCAATACAGATCTGTGAAATACATTTCGGCATAAGCAGCCTGCCACAAAAGATAATTAGACAGGCGAAGCTC
This sequence comes from Nitrospinaceae bacterium, assembly GCA_018669005.1. Taxonomy (NCBI): domain Bacteria; kingdom Pseudomonadati; phylum Nitrospinota; class Nitrospinia; order Nitrospinales; family Nitrospinaceae; species Nitrospinaceae bacterium. Next base: position 23,102 of record JABJAL010000031.1, on the reverse strand, counting down.
ACCACTGGTCCGAATCAACAAATCAAGCTCCGGAAGATCGGACGTGTAAAGGTTCCTTTCGATGTCGCTCTCATCGATATTCTCGGGGGAAATCTTTCCGGCAATCGCCTCGCGCGCCAGAGCCTGTGCCGCATCGGCAATCTCACGACGCGAACTGTAGCTGAGCGCAAGGGTAAGAATCATCCCTTCCCTGTCAGCTGTCTCGGCCACCGCGCGGCTTACCCACTCCTGGGCAAACAAAGGCAAGTCCTCAACATGACCTATGGTGTTGAAGCGGATGCCTACTTCGAGAATTCTGGAAAGTTCCCGTTCTAGATATTCAGCCAGAATTTCCATCAAGGCATTTACTTCATCCCTGGGGCGACTCCAGTTTTCGAGGGAAAAACTATAGAGGGTGAGGGCTTTGATGCCCATTGTACTGGCGTGAGAAACAACGCGATCCACTGCCTTAACACCTTCGCGGTGGCCGGCTAGTCGCGGCAAAAAACGTTTCTTGGCCCATCGACCATTGCCGTCCATGATGATCCCGACATGAGCAGGTAACCGGGATAGGTCAATGCGTGAATCGATGGGGAGGGTCATAAGTTTTCCATGGGCGTGTCAGACTTTAAGTATTTCCTCTTCCTTAACGGAAATCAACTTGTCGATCTGGGTGATAAAGTCATCCGTGACCTTTTGAACTTCCCCCTGCCCCTTTCGGAGATCATCTTCAGAGATTTCCTTGTCCTTTTCCTCAGACTTTAGAATATCATTAATTTCGCGGCGAATATTCCGAATTGATACTTTATGATCTTCGCCAATTTTTTTGACCATCTTCACCATTTCCTTGCGCCGCTCCTCAGTCAGGGGCGGAACAGGCACACGGATCAATTTACCGTCATTGGCAGGGTTCAAACCAAGCTCGGCAGTCTGGATCGCCTTCTCGATGTTCCCGAGCGCTCCGGCATCATAGGGCTGAATAACAATTAACTGTGGCTCGGGTACATTGATTGTGGCCAACTGATTTAGAGGCGTTATCGTACCGTAGTAATCAACCCGGACGTTACTAACCAAAGAAGTGGAAGCCCTGCCAGTCCGCACACGTGCGCTTTCGACCTTAAAAGCCTCAAGCGTCGTCGTCATTTTTTCTTTCGACTCAGAGATATGCTCTTCGATTGCCATGGCTTGTCCTCCGAAATTTGCGTCTCAAGTCTCCTGGATAGCTGTCACAAGCGTTCCCACTTTTTCGCCAGCCACTACTCGGAAAATATTACCTTCTTTCCTGAGATTAAAAACAATTATTGGCAAATTATTTTCCATACACAAACTGATCGCCGTCGAATCCATCACCCCCAGATGGCGGTTGAGGACTTCAATATAACTTAGCTCTTTAATAAACTCGGCGGTATCATCTTTATTAGGATCTGCCGTGTACACCCCGTCCACATTCGTCGCCTTCAGAATACATTCAGCGCCAATCTCAACGGCACGCAAACTCGCAGCCGTATCGGTCGTGAAATATGGGTTTCCGGTTCCTGCGGCGAAAATTACAACGCGACCTTTCTCAAGATGGCGCACGGCCCGCCTGCGTATATAGGGCTCGCAAAGCTCAGCCATATGAATCGCGCTCTGAACCCGGGTGGCGACTCCAATTTTCTCAAGAGCGTGTTGTAAAGCAAGCGCATTTATGACGGTGGCGAGCATGCCCATGTGATCTCCGGTGGTCCGCTCCATTCCCGTTGCTGCTGCTTCCCCGCCCCGGAAGATGTTGCCGCCCCCGACGACCACCGCGAGTTGAAGACCCTTCTCATGGACCTCGGCGATTTCCTTAGCGATATCGCTCACAACACCGTGGTCTACGCCAAGACGCTTTTCTCCCCCGAGGGCTTCGCCCGAGAGTTTCAGCATGATTCGCTTGAAACGCAGGTTATTGCCCAAAAACTCCTCCTGTCCCTATCAATTCTGGAAAGAAAGCGAGCGACACTTTCGTGCGCGTCTACTCAGCTTCTTCTTGCGTGGAAAGCTCACCGCGCTGGAAGCGGGCAAAGCGGGATATCTCGATCTCGCCGCCTAACTCTTTGGATTTACTGGACATCCAGCCCTGTATTTTCTGATCCGGATCCTTCACGAAAGGCTGGTCCATCAGACAAACCTCTTTGAGGTACTTGTTAATTCGCCCTTCAACAATTTTGGCGACAATCTCCTCGGGTTTGCCAGTGTCCTGCGACTGGGCCAAAAGAATGGCACGCTCGCTCTCAATGAGACTTCCAGGAACTTGATCGGCCTGTAGATAGAGCGGGCTGCTTGCCGCAATATGCATGGCAAGATCCTTGGCAACCTCGGCAAAACCATCCTTAGCTACGACATCCTCAGAGGAGGTGTGAAGCTCGACCATCACCCCAATAGCTCCGCCTGGGTGAATATAGGCGCTAACGGCACCCGCTTGCCCACCAGGCACTTCAAATTTGTCTCCGCGGGAAACGACAATATTTTCACCAAGCTTGGTGATGGCCGCCGTAACTTCTCCCTGAAGGGCCTCAACACCGCCCTCGCCAATCTTTCCATTTTCCGTCACATGGGAGATAACCTTTCCCACCAGAGCAGAAAAATCCTCTGTCTTGGCGACAAAATCCGTCTCACAATTCACTTCAACGAGCACACCCGAGCGCCCATCAGAGGCAACATCGGACTCGACCAATCCGTCACTCGCCGCGCGCCCAGCCTTTTTGGCCGCGCTGGAAAGACCTTTTTCCCTTAAATAAATCTTGGCCTCTTCAAGATCGCCATCTTTTTCCTTGAGCGCCTCTTTGCAGTCCATTATTCCTGCGCCCGTTACACTGCGTAAATCCTTGACCATTTGAGCGGTGACTTCCATTGCCTTGAAATCTCCTTCCAGCTTCATCGTTAGTTAAAACGAATTTTGATTTGTCAAAATTATCCTAAAAGCACATCAATTTTACTCGCCGTCTATTACCCTTCGCTCGGCTTGTCTTCAGCGGCAGGGGCTTTTTCTTCAACCGGTGCGCTTTCAACTGCAGGAGCATCCTCCTTCGCTGGGCTGCTTTCAGCGACAGGGGCTTTTTCTTCGGCCTTGGCCGCAGCGAGTATTTCCTGGGCCACACCATCACCTGCAACAGCCGCCTCGGCCTTGCCATCCGACCTTAAAGCCACGCCCTCGCTGATAGCATCGGCCACCCGCGAGACGAAAAGACGAATCGAGCGCAACGCATCATCGTTACCCGGCAGGAGGTAATCGACCCCATCGGGATCAGCATTGGTGTCCACCATCGACACTACTGGGATACCGAGTTTCCTGGCCTCTCTGATGGCAATATGTTCATGACTTGCATCCACCACGAACATCGCCTTCGGAATCGATTTCATTTTTTTGACACCGCCAAGGAACTTGTCGAGCCTGAGCCGATCCTTCTCGCGGCGGACAGCCTCTTTTTTGGCCAGAAGATCGAACGTACCGTCATCCTTCATGCCGTCAAGTTCAATCAGGCGCGCAACAGAATTTTTAATCGTGGCAAAGTTTGTGAGCGTGCCGCCGAGCCAGCGGACGGTGACATACGGCATCCCGGCCCTCTGGGCTTCCTCAACAACAATTTCCTGGGCCTGGGGTTTCGTTCCAACAAAAAGAACCTCGCCGCCTTTGGCGCTCACGTCCTTGAGAAAATCAAGCGCATCTTTGAAAAGGTGGAGCGTTTTCTGCAGGTCGATGATATAGACCCCGTTACGCGCCCCGAAGATATAGGGCTTCATCTTGGGGTTCCAACGGTTCGTTTTATGTCCGAAATGTGATCCAGATTCGAGAAGTTCTCTTAGGTTTACTGATGCCACAGGGTATACCTCCTTTTCCCACCTTAAGGCAGGCGGGACCATCGCAGCACCCCGGCGAAAGGGGCCGAATTTAATTCAGTTTTTTGTTCTCCGATCACCACGCAAACCCGCCCAATGCGGCCGCCATCGCGAGGCGAGGGGAATGTCTCACAAGGGTGTATTCTATTCAACCCCCTAAAAAATATACGTTTATGTCCTGTAGTCCGCGTTAATCGTTACATATTCCCGGCTCAGGTCGGTCGTCCAGAAATTAGAGCTCGCATCGCCAACCCCGAGCCCGAGCGTTACCGTATACTCAGGTTTTTCAAGCACCTTGCGCAGAGAATCGTCCTGCCCACCAATGGGCGCACCATCCCGGGCAACCTCTATATCGTCAAATTTAAGGTACAGCCGCTCCTGATCAAGGGCGGCACCACTATAGCCGGCAGCAGCGAAAATCCGGCCCCAATTTGGGAGATTTCCGTTAATGGCCGTTTTCACCAACAAACTCTCTGAAACTGACCGTGCTGCAAGGCGAGCATCCTCATCACTCGTAGCGCCTTCAACACGGAGCTGGACAACTTTCGTCACCCCTTCCCCGTCACGCACAATTGCCAGGGCAAGTTCAAGACAGACCTGTTTCAGAGCGGTCTCAAAAAGCTCAAGTGTTTCGCCGCTCTCGACTCGGACGCCCGAGGCACCGGTCGCCGCAAGGATGGCCGTATCGTTCGTCGATGTGTCACCGTCAATCGTCACGCAGTTAAAAGACATGTCGGAGGCCTCTCGCAACAACTTCGCCAACAACTCACTTGAAACGGCGGCGTCCGTCGTAACATAGGCCAACATGGTGGCCATGTTGGGCGCTATCATTCCCGCCCCCTTACTCATTCCACCGATGCGGACAGTACCCTCGGGCAATTCAACCAAAACGGCATATTCCTTAGGCCGGGTATCAGTGGTCATGATCGCCTCGGCTGAAGCTGTCCCGCCACCTTTCGATAGCCCGGCAACCAGTTCGCCGAACTTCGCTTCCAAAAGTTCCACAGGAAGGTTGGCCCCGATCAAGCCAGTCGATGACATGACGACTTCATCGGACTTGCTACCGAGAACACCGGCTATGCCATCACACAAATGATAAGCGTCCGAGAGGCCTGTCTGTCCCGTGCAAGCGTTGGCGTTTCCACTGTTTACCAAAATAGCCCGAAGGGGGCCCTTACCCACTCGCTCACGACAGAGCACAACCGGCGCAGCACAAACCAGATTTCGCGTATAGACGCCCGCCGCCTCGGCGGGCGGGTCGAACGCAATTAACGTAATGTCCGGATTGCCAGACTCTTTAATTCCCGCTGTCGCCGCAGAGGCCCGAACACCCTCGGCGGCACAAACACCGCCCTCGATTACTTGTATATTTATTTTCTCGCTCATACCCAGAACCCCGGATGAACCAAGCCCTGCGTTTCCGTAAGGCCTAGAAGAATGTTCATGTTTTGCACCGCTGCTCCCGATGCCCCTTTCACCAAATTATCGATCGCCGTCACGATAACGAAACGCCCGGTGCGCTCATCGAAGGTGAGGCCGATGTCGAGAAAATTACTTCCCGCCACCTGGCTCACGTTGGGAAAAGCCCCCTGAGGCATGAGACGAATAAACGCCTCGTTTCCGTACGCCTCCTGAAGAGCCGCTCGCGCACTTTCCTCAGTAGCTCCGCCCGCTGCCTCGACGTATATCGTCGAGAGGATTCCCCTCGTCATCGGGACGAGATGGGGCGTGAACGACACCCTTAGCTCCCCTCCTAAGGCAACCGAAAGTTCCTGCTCGATCTCGGGCGTATGACGGTGCGTGCCAATTCCGTAGGCCTTAAACCCCTCGTTAACCTCGCTGAACTGAAAGTCTAAAGCCGCTTTTCGCCCCGCACCTGAGACACCGGATTTTGCGTCAATCACGATCAATGAAGAGACAACAATACCCGCACGAAGCAACGGCGCCAGCGCCAGAATTGCTCCCGTCGGATAGCACCCAGGGTTGGCCACTAATTTTGCACCACGAATTTCGTCTCGATAAAGCTCGGGAATTCCGTAGACAGCCTCAGGAATGCGCTCAGGGCAAACATGTTCTGTTTTATACCATTGCTCATAAACGGCATGATCCCTGAGCCTGAAATCGGCAGAGAAATCGACGACCCGGTGTCCACGGTCTAAAAGCCCGGGAACAGTGTTCATAGCCGTTCTGTGCGGCAGACAGCAGAATACGATATCGGCGCCCTCGCACACCTCGGGCTCAAACTTTTGCAATCTACAGGTAACGATTTTCGCAAGGGCTGGAAATACCTCTCCGATTTCCTTGCCTGAATAAGTTTCAGATGTCAGGGCACCGACCTCGACGCCGCCATGAGACGCAAGCAGCCGCAACAACTCGAAGCCGGTATACCCCGTGGCTCCCACCACGGCGATCCGGTACATCGGACACCCTCCTCCCCGCTAGCTGCGGGGGCTGAGTGATTGAATTTCTAAAAAACGGTTTAACGTTTGGAGAACTGGAAGCTCTTGCGGGCACCCTTGAGGCCGTACTTTTTGCGCTCTTTAACACGCGAGTCGCGCGTTATGAGGCCCGCTTTTTTCAGCGTGGTACGGTAGCTGGGGTCAACTTCGAGCAGCGCTTTTGAAATACCGTGCCGGACAGCACCAGCTTGGCCCGAGAGGCCGCCACCGTTGACCGTAGCGCTAACATCGAATCGACCCCAAGTCCCCGTAATCTCGAAGGGTTGCTTGATGATCATGAGTGAAGTGTCCCGCAGAAAGTACTCATCCACAGGTTTATTATTGATCAGCATCCTGCCCTCACCAGGGAGAATCCACACCCGGGCGACGGAGGTTTTTCGTTTGCCTGTTGCGTAATATTTCGTAACTGTCGTTGCCATCTTTAGGTTTTAGCTCCCCGGTCTTAAATTGCCCAGCATCTATGCTAAAGAAATCGCTTCGGGCTTTTGTGCCTCATGGGGATGAGACGCCCCCACATAGACTTTCAACTTCTTAAACATCGCACGGCCAAGTTTGGTTTTCGGCAACATGCCCCGAACCGCAGCCTGAACCACTCTTTCGGGATGGATCTCAAGCATACGCCCAGCCGTCACTTCTCTCATGTGCCCGATGTAACCTGAATGGCGAAAATATTTTTTCTGCTCGGCTTTCTGGCCAGTCAAAAACACTTTCTCCGAGTTGATGATAACGACATAATCGCCGCAATCAACATGGGGACTCCACTCGGGGCGATGCTTTCCGCGAAGAAGCGTAGCTACTTTCGTCGCTAGCCGGCCAAGGGTTTGACCCTCTGCATCAATAACCACCCAGTGCTGCTCCTCGGCGGCCTTTTCTTTAGAAATGAATTTTGTAGGTTGATACATCCTCAACTGTACATCCTCCGACCGTTTGGGCCAGTTAGGTTCAAGTAATTGTAAACGCCCTAAAGCGTAGGCAGGGGATTAAATCCGAAGACACCCTCTATGTCAACTGCCGAAAGGACGATACGATGACATTGCAAGATATTGTTTTGTAACAAGTTAAAATCAACAAACTAAAAAACCACACTGTCTGGTCAAAGCTTATAAATTTTTCCATCCCCAGAATCGCTATTCAGGGCGTTTCGGGTGTCCACAACACATGAGGAATGCTCACTAATCATATCTAAATCCAGCGACTCATGGGATGCCAGAAGGATGGCGCAATCCATACTCTGGAGCATATCCGGCGCTAAAAACTTTGAGGTGCGCTCCCTTTCGCCAAACATCAAAGATTCAACATATGGATCATGATATTCCACCGTGGCGCCCCAGTCCTCCAATAGCTGCCAGACATCCAGCGCCGGACTCTCGCGGACATCGTTCACATCCGCCTTGTAGGTGACTCCGAGCAGGAGAACATTAGCTCCCTTGAGCGGCTTGCCGTGATCGCCCAGCGCCTTGACCACCAGATCGACGACGAATTGGGGCATCGATGAATTGACCTGATCCGCCAGTTCAATGAAACGCGCCTCGAATCCCATCTGCCTCGCCTTCCAGGAAAGATAGATGGGATCGATCGGAATACAATGTCCGCCAAGACCGGGACCCGGATAAAAAGGCATGAACCCAAAGGGTTTGGTTTTCGCCGCATCAATAACTTCCCAGATGTTCACATCGAGGTTGTGGCACATTTTCGCCAACTCATTGACCAGGCCGATGTTCACACTCCTGAAAGTATTTTCGAGAAGCTTGACCATCTCTGCGACACGAGGCGAGCTAACGGTAACGGTGGTGTCCACGCAGTTTTCATAAAGAGCTGCAGCACAGGCCGTACATGTTTCCGTGACCCCGCCAACTACTTTTGGAATATTGCGCGTATTGAAGTTGGGGTTGCCCGGATCAATGCGCTCGGGAGAGAAGGCGAGGAAAAAATCTTTACCCACTTCTCTGGTCCCTTCCCCGGAGAGAACGGGAAGCAACGCCTCCTCGGTCGTTCCGGGATATGTAGTGCTTTCAAGGATATATAGCTGCCCTGGGGATTGATTTTCCTCAATCGCCTGGAGCGCCGCCTTTACAAACGAAAGATCGGGCGCGCCGGATTTGTTCAGAGGCGTAGGGACGCAAATATTAAGGGTCTGAACTGTAGAGATGACAGACTGATCCGAGGTGACCTCGAACCTCCCGGTCTCAAATGCCTCGATCAATTCCGAGTCAGGAATGTCGGTAATATATGAAGAGCGCTTTGCGAGAGACTCAATCTTTCTCTCGTCTGAATCCAGACCGACTACATGATAGCCAGCTCGGACAAATTCAAGACAAAGCGGGAGGCCGACATATCCCAGCCCCATAACGCCCGCACGAACCTCGCGATTTTTAATTTTCTCAAGGAGCGACATAAAATAAATTTCCCTAACCTGAACGAAAGGCAAAAATTAGAACGTGGCTTTCTACAACTATGAGAAAACAGATGTCAACGAGTGAAAATGATTAATCCCGAGCTAGCTCAAATTTATTACTTTTCATGCCCTTCTTTTCTTCCTTAATTTCAGATTCAATGCTTTTACTATAATAAGTAGGGGTCTTTCGAATCGAGGCAAAGACTATTCACATCAACCCTGAAGTCCACTTTCTATAATTCAAAAAAAAAGTCGAGACCAAATGACATCCAGGAAATTGGCAATCAGGAACGATATCGCTTCCTGCCAACCCTCAAACTATCAGCCGCCACCTCCTATTTTACCACTTCCGGACCTGCTAGCCCGCAGTCTTTGTCATTTTAGAAATGCCGGCATAAAAATTAGGGGGAAACCCTGAATTTCAAGAAAATCCAAGAGATATTCGCCTTAATTTCGTCAAAATTTCACAAACCATCAGTGATATACCTCCTTTTCGCTGTCTCCAAAATTTATAACAATCAAATTATCGGCTACCTAAAAACATCTTAACTTATTTAATATCAATGAGTAACAATAAATGAATTCAACGCCCCGCGATTCATTTTTAATTTTAGAATAACATTTTCCCCCGATTCAAGACTGGAGTTCAAAAATGCTGGATTATTTATATTAAAAATCAAATCTCCATTTAAATCAATTGATTAACCCCTAGTATTTATTGTAAAGTAGTACATTAGGACGTAGAACATATAGAGGTTATAGTGTTTCGGTCCGCCCAATAGGTCTTCGAACATGAAATTCGGCAAAAGGGGTTTTCTACCTCTGCTTTGCGCCACACTGGCGCTGGCGTTATCTGGTTGCCAGGACGCCGTCGAAATAGGTGACCTCAATACCCCTGACTCACCAACTTTATCAGGAAGTGAATCCACCGGACTCCCTTCGAAAGGACCCGTCAAGTCCGGATATTACCGTAATCTTGTATCTGGTGATCTGAACGGCGACGGTCTTCCCGAACTCGTAACGGCCAACTTGCTCACCGGCGATCTCATCATCTGGCCAGGAAAGCGCAAAACCGGATGGGGAGCACCCACGACTATTTCGGTTGGAGCCGAAATTAATTCCATCGATCTTGCTGACATCGACGCCGATGCCCGCCTCGATATCGTTGCCGCCTTCAAGCAGAACGGCAACAGCGGCATCGGAATCTGGAACAATCTTGGAAATCTAAAATTCAAGCGCACCCCGGGGCCGGGCAAAGGTGAATTATTCGACGACGTGCATGCCGTTGACGTTAACTTTGATGGTCGAGCAGACCTCATCGCCGTAAAAGGGGTTGCCAGCCCCGACGGCAACATACGTATATGGATGAACCTCGGGCCCCGCAAATGGCAGAAAGCACCCGCCCCCAAAGCAACGGGCGCCTTTCATGGCGTCAGCACCTCGGACCTGAACCAGGATGGAATCATCGACATCATCGCAGCTGGAGAAGGGCCCGGCGGCGGGATCATTGTCTGGCTAGGAAAAAGTAAATCTCCCAGATGGGGCAAAGCCAATGTTCTTGCAAAAGGGGATTTCTGGAGCGTCACCATTATGGATCTGAATGGCGATTCGATACCCGATCAAATCGCCACGGGCAAAGACACCGGAATTCTCATCTGGCAGGGGCTTGGTAAGGGAAATCTCAATCGCATGGCGAGCCCGGTCTCAGACAATAGCTACTGGTACGCCACGGCCATTGATCGCGACGGCGACGGTCTCTTGGATATCGTCGCCAGCACAATGAACGGAAACGGTATCCACTACTGGAAGCAGCAGCCAGGCATTGGCTGGGTATCCCAGCGTCTCCTCCTCCCCGAGCGAGGCATGTACCGGAATATCCTGGTCTCCGACTTTGATGGCGACGGTCGCTCTGATCTGGGGTCCGCAACACACGGAAAAGGAATAAGCCTGTGGCCAGGCTTTGGAAGAGGCTATCAAGTTTCGAATGGTCACAAAAACGGGCACTCGAACGGAAATGGGAATGGGAGCAGAAACGGCAAGCGCCACAACCTTCCCCTAATACCCGGCTCGAAGATGCCTGACCTTAAAATTGACGCAGAGAACGCAAATGCCCAGGCCCAAAAAGTATCTCACCTAATTGAAGGCGCCCGCCCGGAAAATCGTCTTCCCGGCGAGTATATAATCGGCTCAAGCGATGTGTTGGCGATTAAAATATGGAAAGGCATCAAGGCCGAGGTTCGTCGCGTCCAGGTGAGCGAGCGGGGATTAATTAGCTTTGGCTATGTAGACGATGTCCGTGCATCCGGACTAACCATCAATGAATTCGACAACGTTCTCACAAAGAAGCTTGCGAGGTTCATCAAAAACCCTCGAATAGAAATTTCGGTGACAAAATTCGGCAGCAAGGTTATCCGGGTCATGGGCGCTATTCGCTCCCCCAGGACTTATCAGTTATCGAAGTCAATCACCATCCTGGACGCAATCCTCCAGGCCGGCGGCCACATTACACAAACGACACGAGGGGACTTAGAGCGCATCAAATTGCAACGGGACGGCACCACTCAAACAATAAACCTTCTGCGCTATATTTCCGGCACTGGCACGAACGAGGACAACCCACTGCTCATCGCCAACGATTTGGTATACATACCCGAGGCGAGCAAGGACCAGACACAAGAAGCCCGGATTTATGTGTTCGGCGAAACCAAACGGCCCGGAGTATACCCCTTCACATTCCAGATGCGTGTCCTTGACGCTATCGCTAAGACAGGTGGTTTTACAAAATTTGGTCTTCGCGGCGAGATCCGGGTCATCCGAGGCGATCCGGAGCGGCCCGAAGTTATCCTTGCCAACCTCAAAAATCTTCTTGAGCGCGGTGACAGAAGGGGCAATATTCTCCTTGAGCCTAACGATGTTATCGTGATTCCCCGCAGCGTCATCGGAAATATAACCGATTTCGTTAAAAAGGCTTCGCCAATACTCGACTTTCTTTTCTATCCAGCACGCCTGAGAGAGTCTTATGCGAGCAACTCAAATGTGCTTAAATTCGATGTCGGCGGCCCGAGCGCGCGCAAAGCAGAGGAGGACTCGAATGGGACCTTCTCTGCCGGACAATCGAGCAGCACGATTTTGCTACAATAGTTACTCCCAAGGATAAATATTCATGGGCCAATACGATATCAATCTGAGGGATTACTGGCGGATAATACGTCGCCGGAAAACCATCATTATATTCACAACAATAGTTCTGTGCTTCTTCAGTTACGTATTCGCCAAACTGAACGAGCCTGCACCCATCTATTCGGCCTCAAGCGCCGTACGAATCGAGCAGAACACGGCCGTTGCCGGAATCGTCTCCGACTCTTCCTTTAATCAGTTCCAGGAAATATCCACCCAGACTGCCGTCATTCGAAGCTATCCGGTCATGGAGGTGGTCGCAAAAAACCTGGGGTTCATCGACAAGGCCCTCATCTCTGATCAAATAGCAAAGAACAGTCGTCTTGTTTCGATCATCAACAATCTGGCCGGCCAGGTTTCCGCAGAGCAAGTCGGGGATACCAACATCGTTTCCATCTCCGTCACCTCTGGCGACCCGGACAAAGCTGCCAGGATGGCAAATACCATCGCAAGCGCTTTTCGTAAATTCGACTTCGAATCGCGCAACCAGGCTGTCCTTAAACAATTTAATTTTATTAAGAGCCAGCTCGACAAGAGCGAAGAGCGTCTCCGCAACTCTGAAAAAGGCATCAAGGAATTTAAGGAAAACCAGAATTTTCTCTCTTTGCGTGTAGAGGCAACTACCGTCACCCGTGCCTTGCAAATAATCACAGCGAAGGTAAGCGCTCTCGAAAAAGCCCATTCGAAAATAAGCGACGCTATCCAACAGGTTCGCTCGATTGGAGAGTTTCAGGCAGGCAAAACCAAGCGAATCCCCGTTGACGATATCGAATCCGGCCTCGGGCCTCTTAACAAACAACTCGTGGGATTGCAGGTGCAGCGCGACACGCTGCTCGAGGATTTCACTTCAGAGCATCCCACGGTCGTCGCCATCAACGCTCAGATTAAAAATGTAGTTCGGGAGATGCTCCTGGTCCTCGAAGGACGGGAGCGGGCGATCTCCCAGGAACTCAAGAGCAGCGAGAAAGAAATGGTAGTTTTAGAGGGGCGCAACAAAACGATCCCCGACATTTCAATTCGCCTTCAACGCCTTGAGCGACAATTCGCCACCGACATGGAAGTACACAACCTCCTTCGGCAAAAAATCGAAGAGGTAAACATCAAACTCGCCGGGCGCCAGAATCTCGTTCACATTGTGAAGCCAGCCTTCCGCCCGACTTCGCGTGACAATCCACCCCAAATAGCCGTCAACACAACGCTGGGTGCGATTCTCGGCCTGATAGTTGGTCTGGCCTTCGCCCTCGTAATTGAAACCATGGATACCTCCATCGGCGCCATTGAGGATGTGGAAAGCTTCCTGGAGATACCGGTTCTAGGTGTGATTCCCATACTCGACAGCGAGGAGCTTGAGAGGCAATACGTTGAATCGAATCCAGATCGAGCGGGGCGTTTCTCGCCGGATATCTACGGCCGTTTGGTGACGCACTTTGTACCCCGCTCTCCTGTGGCGGAGGCCTACCGCTCATTCCGTACCCAAATGGATTTCCTCGCGCTTGAAAAGGGCGGGAACATTTTCCTGATAACTAGCGCCACCCCTGGAGAGGGAAAAACAACAACCGCCATCAACTTTGCCATCTCCTACGCACAGACCAACAAACGCACCCTTCTCATCGACTGCGACATGAGAAAACCAACTATCTACCGTATTTTTGGAATCGACAGGGAGCCCGGCGTCACCGACATTCTGCTAGGGAATTACAACTGGGAAGAATGTATCCGGACAATGACTGACATTATGCTTGGCAAATTCGACATGGAAGACATGATGCTGACGCCGGGCCTGGACAATTTGAGTATTCTCACGACAGGAAACATCCCCCCGAACCCCTCGGAGTTGCTCAATTCTCCGAGGATGACGGAGTTCCTCGAAAACCTTCGTCAGGAATACGACTTCATCATATTGGACACCCCGCCTCTGCTTCCGGTAACGGACGCCGCCGTTTTAGGAACACGAGCCGATGGGTGCGTTCTTGTTTACAGAGCCGGCGCCATTGCTCGGGGCGCCCTAAAGCGAGCCAAGCTCCAGCTCGACAATGTCCGTGCCAACGTATGGGGCATCGTATTAAATTCGATGCGCGCTGAAACGAGTACCGACCTCGATTCGTTCCGGTATCAATCCAGCTACTACTATGGCGGCTATGTCGAGGAAGCCTCAGAGGACTCACTGGCCAACCTTCCTTTTTACGAGCGTTGGTACCATCAGGTAATGGACGCCGTCTTCTCATCCGAGGACGAAGATGTAGTCGAGGAGGCCTCTACCCTCTCGAAAGCCATCGGCGCCGTCCTAGTTGCTTTATCGTTCACCGCCGTCGGTGCCGGGATGGCGTGGCAGGCAGGAATTAACATCCCCGCCATGGGGTCTCTTGGCAATGCGGTGAAGGTTATCGGCAGTGCGCCGGGAGATGCGCTGAAAAACCTAGATAAGATTTGGGAAAATGCTCATAAGGGCCAACTTTTGCCTACACCAACTAGCAACACCTCTCCCCCGGCAGTTGAAGCGCCCTCCGTGGAGAAAGAAAAGATTTCAAAAATCGAAATACCCGCCACAGACAAAGCATCACTAGAAACAAGTTCAAAGCCCGGAGTCAGAGCTGCCATTTCGCCGATACAGCTGGCCTCATCTCGGCAAGAAGATGAGGTTCTCAAATCCCCTCCCCTCCCCGCCAAGGAGGGGCCGGAGTTGAATCGGCTCAAATCTAACTCCGATAGCGTAACTATGCTGAAGATCCCTCCGATGCCACCTGCCACGGAATTATTAAAGCGGCCCTATAGCATCGTGTTCAGCATCAACAGCCTACACAAGACTACCCGTCAGCAGATGGCCCAATTGCTAGAAAACCACCTGGCACCCAGTTTTGCCCCAGTCAAATATCCGAAAGGCCCCCTTGATCGCGTCTTCCTTGGGGCATTCAAGACAAGAAAAGAGGCCCGGGCCGAAATGGAAAAATACGACATCCCCCAAGCGCTTAGACAAAACGGGCCGATCATCCAGGAGCTGCCATATGCCCTCCAAATTGGCTGGGATATGTCACCAGATGAATTGGAAGTTATCCGGGTAATTCTCAAATCTATTGGGCTCCATGTATACTTTGATGATGTCAGCAATCGTATGCTGCTGGGAGCCTTTAAATCATCAACGGAAAGCCAGGCCGCCGCCAATCTGTTAACCAGAGAAAATATCCCTCACCGGCTTATCACTCGCTAGAGGCCGCAGCCGACCGGAGCCCTAAATGGCGTCTCCAACCAGAGCCAATACAGGAGCGGGGGCACTCGCCCCTCTTCTGATCGTATGCGGCATTTTGGTAATCTGTCTGCTTCTTGCATTTTCACTTTCTCAAACTTCTTCTTTTTACGTCCTGGGCGGGCTAATCGGTTTCCTCGTTTTATTCGCTTCTTTTTTTAGCCCCGAATTCGGAGTCGCGCTTCTAATCGTTTCAATGCTTCTCTCTCCAGAATTTGGGGCTGGCGGTGGGGGCGCCGGAGGATCCGTTGAAACCAGCCGCTCCGTTGTCGTTCGCATAGACGATGTTCTTCTCATCATCCTCATGGTTAGTTGGTTCGCCAGAACGGCAATTCACAAAGACCTGGGTCTAATCCTCAAAAGCCCACTCAACCGCCCCATCGGCGTATATGTTCTGAGTTGCCTTGTATCTACACTAATTGGCTATATGTCTGGGAACGTCACTGGAAAAATCGGAATATTCTTCGTTCTCCGCTATGTCGAATATTTTATCGTCTTCTTTATATCCATCAACGTTCTTGACTCTCCGCGCAAGATGCGCCGATTTATGAAAATCGCATTTTTTACAGCCAGTGCCATCGCCATGTATGGCATGTATCAGATTCCATCCGGCGTTCGCGTTTCAGCCCCCTTCGAGGGGGATAACGGGGAACCCAACACGATGGGAGGTTACCTCCTCCTCATAATGTGTATGGCCGGGGGACAACTCCTCGTCACAAAAAGCCATCGAGCCGCAATAGGTTGGAGCGCGTACATCCTCTTCCTTCTCATTCCGGTGCTCTTCACAGGAAGTCGCTCTTCGTGGCTAGGTATTCCAGTAGCCATGCTGGCATTTTTTTTCTTCTCCGTAAAAAAAAGACAAATTGCCACTCTCACCTTGCTACTCGTCATAATGGGCCCAGCAATGCTTCCCGAGACTGTTAAAGAACGATTGTTGTTTACGTTTCAACAGGGAAAGCAGACTCGATCGAAGGTAAAACAGATCGAGGTAGGCTCCGTACAACTCGACACATCGACCTCGGCAAGACTTCAGAGCTATCAGGTAGCCATTAAGGGTTGGAAGGAAAAACCACTACTCGGTTGGGGCATTACAGGCTATGTGTTCATCGACTCCCAATTCATTCGCACGCTTGCTGAGACCGGGCTGGTGGGACTCGGGGCCTTCCTGTGGCTTGTGTGGATATATCTACAAGGGGGGATCGCCGCCATCGGTTCGGCTTCAGATCGATTTCAGCGCGGCATTGCACTGGGATATCTGGCTGGTCTTTTTGGGCTTATGGCACACTCTACGGGCTCGAACACATTCATTATTCTTCGCATCATGGAACCATGGATGGTATTTACGGCTTTCGTAGTCCGCATACCCTTGCTCCAGGTCGCCAGAGACAAGAAATGGGAGGGGACTGATCTCGAATGGCAAGACAATGATGAGGAAGAGCCCCAAGAAGATACCCCGCAGGAGGACTTAGCGCCAGCAAAACCCGAGATCAAGATCGGCAGCCGGGGGCAAATTATAGTGGTCCAGCCCGAGAACGTAGAAAAAAAGGAAACAAAGGTAGGCGTTCTGGGAAAAAGATTTAAGATACTTTTCACCACCTACGAAAATTTTCTGAGGCGCGAGCAACTCGAAATTATGCGCCACGAGCGAGAGGCAGAGGAAATCAGAACTGCCGCCCCGAAATTTAGGCGGCTTCAAAACGACAAAGCAGCATCGGCCAGTGGTATTTCTAACCGCCAGGGGCCTGCTTTAGGCAGCGCAATAAACGAAGACCCTCCTCCCGGACAATCTAAAATACCAGCAAAGGAGACGCTTGCTGATCCGACTAGCCTGCCGCGTCAACGCGGCGTCGATATGGCCCGGGGGATTAAACTACCCAGAGAACGCAATTAAGAACGAAGTATAGGGGAGCTCTGTGATGCCATATTCCTTGTACCTAATTGCCATAATATCTGTCTCATTATCTTAGACATAAACCGCCTTCCTTCTCTAAATTCAAGTTGACCTTTAACGTGCATACGATTCTTTATTGTCATCACTACTCGAAGATCAGCGGCGGCGAAACAAGTCTTCTTGAATTGTGGCGCAATCTGGATCGCGAAAAATTCCGGCCCATCCTGGCCGGACCAGAATACGGTCCCTTCGCGGACGAGGCCCGAAAGCTTGGGGTGAAAATATGCCCGATTGAATTCGGGCGCCTCCGCCAGGGAGTTCTATTATTGAAAAACATAGCCTCGCTAAGAGCCATTGCACAGATTGAGGGCGCCGCCATCCTCCACTCCAATGGTCCTGTTACCAATCTGCCAGCGGGGATTGCCGCCCGCCTCTTAGGCCTGCCCGCCATTTGGCACGCACGAGTGATGAACTCTCCTGGCCAGACAGATCTCGACCGACTTTTATCTCCATTGTCCTCGCTCATCATCGCCAACTCGGACGCCATCCGCGAGCGCTTTCGCCGGAGAGGCACGCTCCCGCAAAAAGCTGTCACTATTATCAACGGGGTGGACATTCAGAATTTTCATCCATCGTCCTCGGGAGAGGGAGTTCGCAAACAATGGGACATCTCTTCTGGAGACATCCTTGCTGGCGTCGTGGGCCGCATATCACCAGTAAAAGGACAAGAAACTTTCATCGAGGCAGCAGCCAGACTGGCCCCTGAGTTTCAGAACTTGCGATTTATTCTTATCGGGTCCGCCCTTTTCGAGAAGGAAAAAGAGTATGAATTAAAAATTCGCCGCCTTGTTGCCGACAAAGGCCTTGAGAAAAAAATTATCTTCGCAGGCTATCAATCGGATGTCGCTTCATACATGTCGGCGCTCGACATCTGCGTCGTCCCCTCAGATGAGGAGGGGTGCGGTCGCGCCATCTTCGAGGCAATGGCAATGGCCAAACCCGTGGTCGGGACGAACACGGGCGGAACACCTGAAATTGTTGTGGAAGGGGAAACAGGTTTGCTCATTCATCCGAGAGATGCCGAAACCCTAGCCGGAGCCATTAAAAAATTGGCTTACGACGATGGAATCAGAGCGCGCATGGGCGAGGCGGGGCGCAGACGCGTGGAGGAGAACTTTACAATTGAGGATCACACTCGAAAGACCGAATCACAATACTTACGTCTTATAGATAAGGGTGTAGACGATGGATAGGCTAGCGGGTGCGCTTCAAACCGATGGCGGGCGACACACTCTTCTCTGGGCAGAAAACTCGGCACCCATCCGCAACGAGGCGACTGGGGCCGAGGCCATTGTACTCGGCCCGGCGGCGAAAAGAGCCAATGATATCGCCCATGAGCTTACCCGCGCACCCGGGGCCACTGCCAAGGCACTCGACAATCTCCACCGGGCGGCGGGCGGATTCGCCTTCGCACTCTGGGAGAGCGCTGAGGGTCGGCTCACTCTCGGGACGGACTCACTCGGCCTCCAAGCAATATACTACCGGGGCTCTGGCGATGAAATTGAATTCGGCGCAAGGCTCACCGACCTCTCTCCACCGGATGAAAGAAAAAAACTCCAGCTCGCCTCTCTCAATCACTTTTTGATTTACCTCTCCCTTCCACCTGGAAAAACCCTGCTCGGTGGTGTGCGGCGCACTCCTCCCGGCGTGAGTCTCCGTTTTCCGGACGAAGGCGACCCCCACTGCCTTTACCCCATCGAGACGGAGCCTGTTTCAAGCGAAGTGGCAACCTCGGCAAAACTCCTGGACATTTTGAAAACGTCCATTAATAGGGCGCTCTCAGGCATTCCCGACGATGAGCCTGCCGGTATCCTTCTAAGCGGAGGAATCGACAGCACCGCCCTGCTCGCACTCGCGAAACAAATAAGAGGGGATGCCCCTATCATAGCGATTCATGCCAGCCCCGAGGGGAATCCCGATAGAGAATATGCCCGGCGAATGGCAGAGAAATACGGGGCCGAATTTCTCGATATCAAACTAGGCGCAGATGATGCGGCCAAGAGCCTTGCCTGGATCGTATCGAGCATGGAGGCACCCGGAGGAAACGCCTCGGCCGTAGCCAATTGCAGAGCTTTCGCAATGGCGCGGGAGCGAGGCGTAGGGCGCATAATTTCGGGACTCGGGAGCGATGAGATTTTCTGTGGCCAGGGCAAACATCTACTCGCCCCGTGGTGGCCCTGGTTGGCCCGCCTGCCCCGCCCAATCAGGGGACTGGCTTCCATGCTTGCCCCGACCGAAAAAAAAGAAGCGCTGCGCCGTGCCCTCGAAGAAGATAATGCCGCCGAAATGCACCGTTCGCTTTACGCTTTTTTCAGCAACGAGGAATCCGCCGCCATCAAGAGCGGTCTCGCCCAAATGGCAAAAGTGAATCCCTATTCATGGCGCGAGCCTCTAGGTACCGGATTCCCTCCTGTATACAGCTCAGAGCTCCTTCAGGTGGACCTCAACACATGGCTTCGCAGCTCGCTAACGCCGATGGCGGGAACCCTTTCGGCGGCAAACGGGATTGAATTACTTCTTCCCTTCTGCTCGCCCGAGGCGGTTAATCTTTCGGCCTCGCTCCCCCTATCGTGGAAAGTGCGCGGGCGCGAGGGAAAGCGCCTACTCAGGCGTACTTTGTCGGGGATAATTCCCCAAGAAATATTCGAGCGGCCCCAGCAAGGCTTTACCGTGCCGATGAGCCAATGGCTTAGAGGCGATCTCGCCCCGCTTGCACGAGAGCTCCTATCACCAGAAAAGGTCGAGCCATGGAACATAATCGCCCCCGGCGCTCTGGCCCACATGCTAAATGAGCACGAGAGCGAAAAGAGGGACAGGAGTCTTCCCCTGTGGGCTTGGATGACCTTCTCCATCTGGTACGAAAGGTTCGCTGGCTGAGACGCAGAGTGAGAAAACCCGACATGGCCCGCTTGATGATTTTTGGAAATTGACTTAGAAATTGGACCAAATTCTGCTAGTATTTGAATTATATAGGGTACGGCGATCAGAAACGCTGGCCGAAATCTGTAATTTACCGGAGAGCGCAGCGTGAAAATCCTGCATATCATCACCCGGCTCGACCGCGGGGGCTCTGCCGACAACACCCTTTTAAGCTGCATCGGGCAGGCCAGGTGCGGCCATAGTGTTTCGTTGATAACGGGCCCCGGGTTTTCTGAGGAATCCAAACTCACCTCGCAGGCCCGGGAAGAAGGGGTGAACCTCATATATCTTGCATGTCTTCTCAGGAGTGTCGAGCCCCTTAACGACCTGCGAGCCCTGCTTGCATGTAGACGGATTATTCGCGACGGAAATTGGGACATGATTCACACCCATACATCAAAGGCAGGGATACTCGGTCGACTCGCTGCCCGCCTCGCCGAAGCCCGCCTCGGCGGTGTGCGCCCGGTTGTACACACCCCCCACGGCCATGTCTTCTACGGCTATTTTGGTACCATCAAAACGCAAATTTTCATCTGGGCGGAAAAGCTCGCCGCCCTCTGGACCGACACCATCGTGACCCTGACCGACAAAGAAGCTGAGGAGCATCAATCCCTCGGCATCGGTCGACCGGCGCAATTTGAAACCATATTCAGCGGAATCATGCTCAATCGTGCATCTGAGAAGATAAATTCAGAAAACCGTGCAGATAGACGCAAGTCGCTCGGGCTTCCCGCCGAGGGGGATATTATTATTTCGGTAGGCCGCCTTGAACCAATCAAAGGTCACCACACGCTTGTTGAAGCGTTCGCCCAAATTCTTCTCCACTGCCCCGCCTCACATCTTGTCCTCGCTGGTGACGGCGAACTCCGCGAGGTGTTGGAAAAACGTTCCGAGGCCCTGAAAATCCATCGCCGCGTCCACTTTCTCGGCTGGCGCGACGATATTGAACATCTGCTTGCGGTATCTGATCTATTTGTCCTCCCCTCGCTCAATGAGGGAATGGGCCGCGCTGTGGTTGAGGCCATGGCGGCGGGCCTTGCCGCAATCGGAACAAGGGTGGGCGGCATTCCCCTGGTTATCGATGAGGGGGAGACCGGCCTGCTGGTGCCGCCAGAGGATGAGAGCGCGTTGGCTACTGCTATCGTCCAGCTTTTGACCAACCCGGTGGAGCGCGAAGCTATGGGTGAGGCGGGAAAGAACAAAGCCGAAAACTTCAGCGCAGAATCGATGGTTGAGCGGCTAGAGACCCTCTATCAAAGGCTCCTGTCATCCAGCCAATACGCAGGAGCCGCCCTATGATGAGAACTTGCTTCCTGATCCCCTGTCTGCTCGCAATGGCACTCACATGGGCAGCCCCCGCACCCGCCAGGGGCGCCACCACCGAGGGCTCGCTCAAATCATACAGGGGCATCATTCATGTCCATTCGAATTTCAGCACTGGAGAACTTTCCCCGGCCGAGGTTGTTGCCAAGGCAAAGAAAGCCGGTATTAAAATTGTAGTTTTCACTGATCATGATTTGGTGCGCGCCTCCTGGGGGCTGCCACCTTTCCGCAACCTACTCAGCTACACCATGGATTTTAAACCTTCGGTTTTTCAGATTGGCGTCGATAATTATTTTGACACCATCGAGAATCTCCAGAGCGAGAATTCCGACATGGTGATTATCCCCGCCATAGAATCCGCGCCATTTTATTATGTATCCGGCAACCCGATATTTGGCGAAATGAACATTCACGATTGGCGGCGGCATATCCTCCTCATCGGGCTGGGCCGAGAAGCGGTAAAAAATCTACCCGTGCTTCATAATGGCATGAGCTCGCGGTATTTCTGGACCCTCTTGCCGGGCACGATTCTGTATTTGGTGCCAGCGCTATTCGCTATCGTTCTGTTGCCCTTCCGGGGGTGGGTGCGCTGGGCCGGGTTTATTGTCTTTTTTGTAGGACTCATTGGAGCTATTGACGCCCATCCTTTTAAATCAAGCCCATTTAGCCCCTATCTGGGCTCTCAGGGCGCGAGACCTTACCAGGAAATTATCAACTACACAGACACCAACGGCGGTCTCGCATTGTGGGCGCATCAAGGCTCTCTGTTGAGCAAGCAAAAAACAAAATTCGGAAACCTGTTGACACCGCCTCACGTGGAAATGCTCACCGAAACGGTCAACTACCATGCATTCGACGCAATCTATGAAGACAATTACACAGCTTCTAAGCCGGGCAGGGCATGGGACAAATACCTGGTTGGCTATTTGAAGGGGGTGCGCCCAAAACCCATATGGGGATATGGCGGCATCGACTTTCACTCTGAGAATGAACTTCGAGGCAAGAAACGGGTCAACGACATTGAAAACGTTTTTTACATGGAATCCCTCTCAAACGACGCCTTTTACCGCGCACTCGTCAACGGACGGTTTTATGTGTCTCGTGGATATACGCCAGCGCGGCTACAGATGGATTATTTCAGCCTCACCTCGGCAAAAGGGCAGAATTCGGAAACCTACGGAGGCGGCCTTCGTTTCAAAGGGCCTCCGCAGATTTCGTTTCAGGTATCGACGAGGAACGGCACGGCCGAGAAAGTGAAGGCCCAACTCATCCGGATGGGGCTGGTGATACACACCTTTGAGGGCGTAACGCCTCTTAAAATAGATTTCGTTGACAGAAACCCTATCGACCATAAGCGGTTTTATTACCGTCTCGACGTCAAGGGAAAGCGCGGCGAGCATATCGCCACGAACCCTGTTTTCGTCCAGCGCTGAGAAATTCACTCGACAAGGAGGCTAGCATGAATATTCTCGCCATCGGCTCTCACCCGGACGACCTCGAATACGGGTGCGGGGGATCGCTCGCCCGATACGCCGAGGCGGGGCACGACGTCACCATGCTGATCATGACCCTGGGCGAGCAGGGCGGTGTGCCCGACATTCGCGAAGGCGAGCAAAAGAGCGCCGCCGAGGCTCTTGGAGCGAAGGATGTTATCTTCGGCGGATACGCCGACACCCGCGTAACGCTGGATCAACAACTAATCGGGTTTATCGAGAGGACTATTCAGAATGTAAAACCCGATATGATTTTCGTCCACTATGGCAACGATTCGCACCAGGATCACAGATCGATAAACAT